>CBDTZM010000122.1:0-5945 GCA_965364915.1 uncultured Pseudomonadales bacterium
CACGAAGCCGCAAAGTACCAATGAGAAATACAACTCATGCCTGGAGATACTGGCAGAAATGCAGCGTCGTGGAATCGGGCCAGGCGACCTGGGGTCCGTGTTTCCCGATCCACGCGCGAAAGATCGTATCCCACTGCTTGGATCGCATCGAGACAATCGGTTGAGAGAACTCTGGTACAGGAAACGCTGCTCGACCTGATAGCGGCCGTGTCACCCACCCTCGGCCAACAAGAGACACTCGCTTTGTCAAAAGTTGGGCGGCGCAACGACCAACTAAAAACAGATCTTGAAAAGACAGAAACCGTCCAACTCATCCGACGCAATTGCAGGTATTACGTATTCCCGAATCTCATCCGAATTCATGGTGTGGCGACCTTCCTCCGGCAGAAAATTGTGGTGAAGCAAGAGCACTACCAGCTGCAGCTTGGGAAATACCATCAGATACTGACCGCCAAAACCGCTCCCATAGATCATCTCAACGCGCCCTCGGGGAAAGTACAACGTCCCACGCCACCATTGGTAACCGTAGCCCCAGTCGTCGTCGGAGTCTGATTGAGGTAAATGAAAAGCCGTAGAATCTTCGATCCACCGTTGAGAGATTACCTGCTCGCCATTCCATCGACCCTGATCCAGAATTAGCTGACCCAGTTTCAATATGTCGCGTGCACGCAGATATAACCCGCCGCCGGTGTGCACCTGGCCTGAGTTCACGCGCCAGTAATAGTGCTTGATCCCCATTTTCTCGAAGAGCGTCTTCTCTGCGTAGTGGTCTATTCGCAATCCCGTCGCCTCATGCAATACACCGCCTAGCAATATGGATAGGCCACTGGTGTATTCGAATTTATCTCCCGGCTGCTTGTCGGGTGCTCTTTCTCGAGACAGAACATACCCGTACATATCCCCACTACGGTTCATGCGTAGGTTGTCATTTCGTGAATCGGTGTAGAGTGTGCTTGTCTCATCCCAATCCAACGCTGCGGACATTGTCAAAGCGTGTTTCAGAGTGATTGGGTGTTTCTCTTTGACCCATACCGCATCGGTTCTATCGGCGAAGTAGTCATACACAGGCCGATCCAGGTCATTTATCAACCCTTCGTCATGTGCCGCGCCGACAATCAGTGATGTCACGCTCTTGCTAACAGATTGTAGGCTGTGGATCTCATCTCGATCGCCGAAGTAGAAGTACTCTTCGAGCATTAGTTGGCCTTTTCGCGCTACCAGCGCGGCATCCAGGCCTCGAAATTGTCCGTCCACCACCTTCTGGAACAGTTCACGCACGTCCTGAAGTTCTTGTTCATTCAGCGGTGTGACTGGCCATCCATCATCTAATACGTCGGGTGGCTTATAGACCCATGTATTCGCTGGCTTGCCTTGGTCATCTATCCTGGCCGGTAAGCGCGTCGCCCACTCTTCCACCTTGGAGAAGATTAGAGATCGTTCGTTACCTCCGATATAAAGAGTTCCTTCCATTGTTTTGTCGTTGGTCGATAAAACACCTATAAATTTCATCGCTGTGGTCATATCCACCTCGATGGTGGCACCCTCAATATGAACTCGTTCTAACTCACTCCAACTGGCGCCTTCCATCATTTCCCAACGACCATCCCATTCCCCGGTGGGTTCCCGATGGATTTCGAATTCCAGCGCCGCATGAAGTCCATAAACCTCGATCTCCGAGTGCCAGATACCGGCAAATGGCGATTCGCGTTCATCGTTCTGGGAGTAGGCAGGCGTGCTCGAAACAATCAGTAGGCTCAGAAGATATCTGGCGTGCATTGCAAGTTACCGGGGTCGTGTTAGGGGACGATGATGCTCCCCGATCACAGCTCTGTACAATGAGGGCTCTTGAGCTTTACGGCGCGCCGCGTGAGAACAAACGAAAACCAGTTGGGTGGTTGGAGGAGCGAGGGGATTAGTAATTTCAAGACAGTAATATTGCTCGGTTTCCTTGCTCTGCTCATTGTCCCAGTGCTGGTTGCTCAGATCGCTAGGCCAGAACGGCGGAGCTTCGAGTGGGTCGAGTTAAAGGATACCAGCTATCGGGAGATCAGCTTTCGGAACAGCGTGCAAGACTTGGAGCTAGCGGGCATGTTGTTCGTTCCGGAAGGAGATGGCCCGTTCCCCGCTGCCGTGATTATCCATGGATCCGGCACCAGCCGTCGCGATAGCGGTTGGTATCTCACGCTCACCCAGTATCTTCAAGAAAACGATATTGTGGTTCTTCTTCCTGACAAACGCGGATCAGAACGATCCGACGGCGATTGGCGAACGGCAAGCTTTGCGGACCTTGCCACCGACAGCGTGGCAGCAGTAGGTTTTTTGAAGAACCAGAAGCAAGTCACTATTTCCGATGTCGGAGTCATCGGCTTGAGTCAGGGAGGGCACATTGCCCCAGTTGTCGCTGATCAAACGAAGAGTATCGCTTTCGTAATCAACATCGTAGGCGGGGCTGTTCCGATGCATGACCTCTTGGTTTATGAAGAAACCCACAACCTAAGGGAAATGGGTGTCCTTCCTGTCTTATCCGACTTGCTCGCCTACCCAGCATCTTGGTCAATCACTAAAGTTCGCCAAAGCGGGTTTTGGGATGCGATCGGAAACTTTGACCCAGTCCCCTACTGGCAGAGAGTTTCCGTTGACTCACTGATCTTGTACGGAGAGAACGATACGAACGTGCCTTCAAGCAAGAGCACTGCAATATTGCGATCTCTTGGCAACCCGAACATCAACGTCAGAGTCTATGAGGGTTCCGGGCATGCCCTGGAATCACCTGAGGGCATGGGCAATAGCATCTTCCGGGAGGATGCTTTGAGGGACATCCGTGATTTTATATTCTCTTCGACAACCGCACCCTAGTCTCGGATTGTTATGTCAGATCAGCTCATTCTCGACATCAACGCTCAACCGAACCGTACGCAATAAATCGGGGGCAAATTGGTGGACACGCAATCAAACGAATCGCCGCCATTCGTCGAGGTCCACAGGTTGCCCGTCGTCGAGCCCATGGCGAGGGTATGGCCCGCAGGCGCAACGTCGAGACAATGGCGATAGATCAGATCGTAAGCGTTCTGTTGCGGTAGACCTTCCCTCAACGATGTGAACGATCGGCCGCCATCGTCGGTACGATTGACGACCAATGCGCCGTCCACCGGTACGCGATGCTCGTCTTTAGCGCCGGGAACGAACCACGCGCGCATGGGATTGTTCGGGTCCACCGCTACGGCGAAACCGAAGTTGCTCGGTTTGACGTCGACGAGTTCTTTCCACGTGGCGCAGTTGTCGTGGGTGACCCACATGCCGTTGTGGTGTTGCATCCACATAGTGTCCGGCGCGGACGCGCAACCGACGATGCGATGCGGATCCTGCTGTTCCGGATTGCCGGCGATTTCCGGCGGCACGTAGTCGGCGCGCAAGCCCTTGCCGGAAGCGGACCAAGTGGCGCCATCGTCTTGGCTTTGCCAGACGCCGCCGATCGAGAGCGCAACGGTAATGTGCTGACTGTTGCGTGGATCGACGACGATTGAATGAATGCCGGGCCAGTCGAAGCCACCACCCATCCACAGGCTACGGGTAGGTTCATCCCACAGCGCCTGGTTCAACGACCAACTCATACCGGCATCGTCGGAGCAGAACAAGGCGCCAGGGATGGTCCCGCACCAGATGCGCCCGGGCTGATCGGACCCGCCGGCTTCTAAACTCCAGATTTGTTCGAGCGTCCACGGTGTCGGGTCCGGATGCTCTGCCGGCTTGGCAGGGTAGCTTGGCGCCGCGACCTCCTGCCAACTAGTACCGCCATCGTCGGAGCGGTGCAGTTTGTCGCCGAAGTGACCAAGCGCCAAAGCCGCGTAGAGCTGACCGTCTCGGCCATCCGGCAACACAGCGGCGACCGGATCGCCGAGAAAGCAACGCTGCTCGATTGCCCAGCCAGCATCATGCTCTGCGTAGATGAACAGACCCTTGCGTGTTCCGACGAATAAGCGTTCTGGCATGGATTGTGGCATGACTATCCTCCTGACAATGCCTGCATCACGAATACTGCGCTATCGTTAGTCACCACATCGGTTAGACCAGTGCGGTCGGCGATCATGTGATTGTCGACGAAGATGTTCACGTGCTTCCTCAAGCTCCCTTGGTCGTCGAGGATGTAACCCTTGAGCTGCGCGCGCTCGGCGAACACGTTGTCGAGCAGCTCGCGCACCGTACGACCGTCGACAGTCAGTCGATCGGCGTCGATATGACGACTCAAATTGGCGGTGAACTCGACGACGGCCAAGTCACTTTTCCTCGGCGTTTACATCGTAACGTTTGAACCACTCGAGGACGTGCGCGGTTTTCGCGATCAGATGGCTGGGTCGCGCGGCGATGCCATGGGAAGCGTCCGGTACGCGCACCATCGCCGTCTCGACCTTGTTCAGCTTCAGTGCCTGATAAAACTGTTCCGATTCGGAAATGGGCGTGCGGTAGTCGCGTTCGCCGGTCAGCAGCATGGTGGGCGTCGTCACCCGATGGACAAAATGTATGGGTGAGCGTGCCAGATACTGTTCGGATACGTTCCACGGCAGGTCTGGAAACCAAGCACGATAAAAGAAATTGTATTGGTCCGCCGTCAACACAAACGAATACCAATTGATGACCGGCTTCGCGGCCACCGCGGCGCGGAAGCGATCGGTTTGCGTGACGATCCAGGCCGTCAGGATGCCGCCGCCGCTACCGCCCGTGACGAACAACCGCGAGGGATCGGCCCACCCTTTGTCGATGGCGACATCGACCGCCGTCATCAAATCGTGGTAGTCGCCGCCGGGGTAGGCGTGGTGGATCAGGTTACCGAACGCTTTACCGTAGCTCGAACTACCGCGCGGATTGACGTAGACCACCACGTAACCGGCAGCCGCATAAAGTTGTACCTCCGCAGAGAAATGCGGACCGTAGGCGGCGAACGGTCCGCCATGAATCTCGAGGATCAGCGGATAGTGTTTGTTGGCATCGAATCCGGGGGGCTTCGCGACCCAGGCTTGGATTGTTTTACCGTCCAGGCTCGACGGGAATTCGATGGCCTCGATGGTTGCCAGGTCTTTGTGCTGCAGGGCGTCGCGGTTCAACGCGGTGAGTACCGCTAACTCGCCGCGACCCACCACGGCGACGTCGGCCGGCCGGTCGGGTAGGGAGTGGGTGTAAGCGAGGCGGCCTCCTGCCGCATGAAAGCTGCCTCCAGAATAGGGCCTGGAGATGGCGGCGCCGCCCAATTGCTCGACGACGACGTTGCGTCTATCCGCCAGCGTCACGACGGCGACCTTGCCCAGTCCATGTTCGGTGTAGCCGATATACAGGCTTTGATTGTCGCGCCACTGCAGGTGGTCGACGTTGCGATCGAGGTCTTCGGCTAGGATCTTGGTCGTGTCACTCTGCAGATCCAGGACGTATACGCGCGAGACGTTATAGCCGAGAAATTCTTCATCGTAGCCTCGGTAGGCCAGATAGCGGCCATTCGGCGATAGCGCGGGACCGACATCGGGCCCATAGCGATCGGTGAGCGCCTGAATCTCACCGGTTGCGAGTTCGACTCGGTAAATCTCGCTGTCGGTTGGTTCGAACTCCCAATCGTCGCGTCGATTTGCCGATAGATAGAGCGCGGCGCTGTCCGGCGCCCAGACGAAGTTGCTGCGGTGGTTGAAATCGCCGGTTGTGACCTGCCTCGGTACCCCGCCTTCTGCGGGCACCACGAACAGGTGCGCAAAGCCCTCTTTCAAGTATCCGGCCCCATCGGCACGGTACAGCATCGTTTCAATGACTTTGGGCTGGGGCGCCCACTTAGCACCCTTCGGTGCTTTCGGCAGGCTCACGAACGGCTTCTGGGTTTTGGGTACCAGCATGGCAAACGCCAGCCACTGGCCATCCGGCGACCATGCGAGATTGGTGGGCGCCTCGGTCAGTTGCGTGATGGGTGT
>CBDTZM010000123.1:0-5936 GCA_965364915.1 uncultured Pseudomonadales bacterium
ACCACACGGTCTTTTCCGGACTGACGGGATCCAGAAAATGGATGTGGGTGCCCGGTAAACCGGCCGGATGAATGCCGGAAAATTCTTCGACGACGAGTCCGGGATCGGTACCGTGCGGCAAGAACTTGCCCGCCTCCTGGCAGACGTACGTGTCACCGTCGGTCAGCTTGGCCACGACATCCAGGCCCAGCGCGAATTCCAGCGCCCGGCTCACGATCACAACGACCGGATCCGCGGCCAGCGGATTGGTGTCGATGGCCGTCACGAAAATTGAGTGCGGTGCGGAATCCGGCGACGGGACTTTGCTGTAAGGGCGCGTGCGTAAACTGGTCCACAGACCGCTGTTGACCAGGTGTTCAATCACGGAGGCCCGATCCAGCTGGGCGATTTGGTCGGCACTGTAGCTCGGCAAACGCTCGGCAGCGTCGCCCGCGACCTCGATTACCACGCTCTGCAACACCCGCTTGTCACCGCGGTGTATGCCGCTTACGGTACCGGCTGCAGGCGCGGTGTAGCGCACGCCTTGGTTCTTCTTGTCGGTAAACAGCAATTGGCCGCGCTTGACCGTATCGCCTTCGCGAACCGCCATCGTCGGCCTCATGCCCGGATAGTCTTCGCCGATCAGAGCAACGCTGCGTACACGGCGTCCTTCCTCAATGCGCTGCTCCGGCCGTCCTCCAATCGGAAGATCGAGCCCCTTTTTGATTTCGATCATGTGGCTGATTTACGTGGCGTACGCTCGACCCTAGAAGCCCTGTTGATCGACGTCTTTCGGAATCAATGGGTATGAGATGCCGGCCCACTTCTGAACGATTCGAATGACCTGGCAAGCATAGCCAAATTCGTTGTCGTACCACACGTAAAGCACGACCCGATTGTCCTTCACCAACGTCGCTTCGCCGTCGACGATACACGCATGACGATTGCCGACGAAATCCGAGGAGACCATGTCCGGCGCACTCGTAAAGTCGATTTGCCGCTGCAGATCGGAATGCAAGGAAGCGTTCCTCAGGTAGTCGTTCACCTCTTCTACGGTCGTTTCGCGTGACAACGAGAGGTTGAGTATGACCAGCGATACGTTAGGCGTCGGTACGCGTATCGCGTTGCCGGTCAACTTGCCTTCAAGTTCCGGCAGCAGTTCGGTCACCGCAGAAGACGCACCGGTCTCGGTGATCACCATGTTGAGCGGCGCCGCGCGACCGCGGCGGTTCTTTTTATGGTAGTTGTCGATCAAGTTCTGGTCGTTGGTGTACGCGTGCACGGTCTCCATGTGCCCGTGAAGGATCTCGAATTCGTCGTGCACGGCTTTCATGACGGGAACGATGGCGTTGGTGGTACACGATGCCGCACCCATGATCGTATCCTTGCTATCGATGTCCCTCGAATTCACGCCCGATACGATATTTTTCAGACCGCCTTTGACGGGTGCGGTCAGGATCACCTTGGTCGTGCCGGGGCTCTTGAGGTGGCGTCCCAGACCCTCTGCATCGCGCCACACGCCGGTGTTGTCAATGACGATGGCGTCGTGAATGCCGTATTGCTCGTAGTCGACCTCGTCCGGTTGATTGGCATAAATGACTTGTATGACATTGCCGTTGGCAATCAGGCAATTGTTCGCTTCGTCGATCCGGAGCGTGCCCAGAAAAGCCCCGTGCACCGAATCGCGCCGCAGCAGGCTGGCGCGTTTGACGAGATCGTTGTCCTCACCCTTGCGTACGACGATGGCTTTGAGGCGCAGTTGGTTGCCGCCCCCGGTCTTCTCGATGAGCAACCGCGCAATCAGTCGTCCGATGCGCCCGAAACCGAACAGCACCACATCTTGTGGTTTCTCGAGCGGCGGCACGTGTCTGCCGATGACCTCCGCGCACTCGCGTTTGACGAACTCGAGGGACGAGATGCCGTTTTTTTCACTCTCCGCCATATACCGCGTCGCCAACTTACCGACATCGATATGCGATGGACCCAGGTCCAGTTGCGACAGGGCCTCGAGAATTGGATAACTCTCAAATTCCGAAAGCTCGTTGTGCGCAACCTGACGCACGTAGCGGTGAGTCTTCATGATCTGCACGACGCTTTGCAGGTAGAGCGCGCGGCTGTAGCAGTAGGTCACCACATTGCTGCGGTAGAGACGGCCGATGATGGGAATCATCGCCTCAGCTAGGGCTTCGCGTTCTTTCCAATCCGGAAAATAGTCGTCGAGGGAGGGTAGCGGCACGTTGGTTCCTTCCCTTACTTGAGGGCTTGCGCGAGAAGGCGCGCATTATGCGGTCTGCTGGTAACTTTGCAACTTTCGGCCCGAGAAGGAAATCGCGGTTGGCAGGGCCCGGCTACCGGAAGCTCTCGTTGACTCGTTCGAGATTGCGACTGCCGGGACATAGCTCTGCCTCGGTCAAGGCGTTCAGAGGCGTGGAGACGGTTTCCATGATGTCGTGGCAGTCGGCCGCATCGGGATCGACGTAGAGCAAACCGGTCACGACCTCTCCCTCCTCTTGGCGCCGCTGCAGGTAGCTCAAGGCGCCCACGCGGTCGTGCACGTCGAATTTGTTGTCGAGCTTATAGAGGCGCAACGTGGAACCGTCGGGCATCTGCAGGTCTTCCGTCGTGCCGGGATCGTAGTCTGCCGTAATCTCAGCGTGGTCTTCGACGTAGTCCACGTTCACCACGTTATCGCTGTGACCGCGCACGTACTCGTAGCTCTTGGTGGAGCCGTTGTGATTGTTGAATGCCACACACGGCGAGATGATGTCGATGAAGGCCATGCCCCGATGCATCAGCCCAGCTTTCAACAGCGGTACGAGCTGTTTTTTGTCACCCGAGAAGCTGCGCGCGACGAAGCTGGCACCGACCTGCAGCGCCAGGCTGGCGAGATCGATCGGTTCGTAGAGGTTGGGCAACCCCCGCTTGTTGGTCGAACCTTTGTCGTTGGTGGCCGAGAACTGGCCCTTGGTCAGTCCATAGGTACCGTTATTGTCGACGATGTAGAGCATGTTGATGCGCCGGCGTACGACGTGGGCGAACTGGCCGATGCCGATCGAGGCGCTGTCGCCGTCGCCGGAAACGCCGATGCAAAACAACTCTCGATTGGCCAGGTTGGCACCGGTCGCGACCGACGGCATGCGGCCGTGTACGGAGTTCAGTCCGTGCGATTTGTCCAGGAAATAGCTCGGCGTCTTAGACGAGCAACCGATACCCGACACCTTGGCAAACCGGTGTGGCGGTATGGACAACTCGGCACACGCCTGCACGATTGCCGCGCTAACCGAATCGTGACCGCACCCCGCACACAGCGTGGATACCGATCCTTCATAGTCGCGGCGCGTGAGACCGACCTCGTTGAGCGGCAGATGCGGGTGATGGATGCGGGGTTTTGCCACGAACGTCATGACTGCACCTCCGTCAATCGAGGTAGCTTCAGCACCTTGAAATGTTCGAGTACTTGATCGTGAATCGTTGCCGCCGATATCGATAATCCCGCGTAGTAGCGCACCGATATCAATCTGGCGGGATCTATGTCGCCTTCGATCGTCAGCAACGTGCGCATCTGCGCATCGCGGTTCTGATCGACAACGAACACCAGATCGTGACGGGCGATGAAGTCGTATACCTCCTCGCCGAACGGGAAGCCGCGCACGCGGATGCAATCGAGGCCGATGCCGTCCTCCTGCAAGAGATCCAGCGCCTCCTGCATCGGTATGGCGCTGGTACCGTAGTACAGAATCCCCGCTTTGTGACCGCTGCCCGCCACTTCGGCCTTCGGCACCAGCGTCGCCGCAGTCTCCCACTTGCGTTCCAAGCGCTGCATGTTGCGCTCGTAGGCATCCGGGTTCTCTGTATAGGCGGCGTACTCGTCGCGAGAGGTACCGCGCGTGAAAAACGCTCCCAACTCCGGGTGCGTACCGGGCAATGTCCGGTAACCGATGCCGTCGCCGTCGACATCGAGATAGCGACCAAAATCTTCGACCTCCTCGAGTTGTTCGGCCGACAACACCTTGCCGCGATCGAAACGGCGTTCGTCATCCCAGGTAAACGGCTCCGACAGAGCGTCGTTCATGCCGAGTTCGAGATCGCTCATGACGATGATCGGCGTCTGCAGCCGGTCGGCCAAGTCGAGTGCATCTGCGGCGAAGTCGAAACATTCCTTGGGTGTGGAGGGGAACAACAAGACATGCTTGGTATCTCCGTGCGAGGCATAGGCCGCGGCGAGCAGATCGCCCTGTTGCGTCCGCGTCGGCATGCCCGTGGAGGGACCGGCACGCTGAATATCGAACAGTACCGCAGGTATCTCGGCGAAATAGGCCAAGCCTAGGAACTCGGACATCAACGAGACCCCGGGACCACTGGTCGCTGTAAACGCGCGTGCGCCGTTCCACGCCGCCCCGATGACGATACCGATCGCGGACAGCTCGTCTTCGGCTTGCACGACGGCGAACTTGCGCTGCTCTGTTTGCGCATCGATGCGCAATTGGTTGGCATACTTCTCGAACGCCTCAGCCATCGATGTGGAAGGGGTAATCGGGTACCACGCACACACCGTCGCCCCGCCATAGATAGCGCCAAGGCCGGCCGCCGCATTGCCCTCGACCATGATGCGGTTACCCACCGCAGTACTGCGCCGTACCTGTATGGGCAACGGACCATCAAGGTGATCGAGCGCGTACTGACGGCCGAGTTCCAGTGCGTGGATGTTCGGCTGGATCAAATCGTCCTTGCCTTTGTACTGGGTCGCCACCATCCCGGTGAAGACGTCGAACTCCATGTTCAACAGCGCCGACAGCGCGCCTAGGTAGACGATGTTCTTGAACAAGCCGCGTTGCTTGAGGTCGCTGAATTCCGGCAGCAGCAAAGTCGAGATTGGCATACCAATCTCCTGAACGTCGCTGCGCTGCAGATTTGCCGCCAAGGGTTTGGAGTTGTCGTAGAACAGATAACCACCGGGCTTCACGCTCGCGACGTCCTCGACGTAAGTCGCCGCGTTCATGGCAACCATGATATCGACGCCTTCGCGGCGTCCGAGATAGCCGGCCTCGCTGACCCGCACGTCGAACCAGGTGGGTAGGCTTTGGATATTCGACGGAAAGATATTGCGCGTCGCCACGGGCACGCCCATTCGGTATAACGCCTTGGCGAACATGCTATTGGCGCTGGCCGAGCCGGAACCGTTGACGTTGGCAAAGCGAATGACGAAATCGTTGTAAGAGACTGTCATGTGAACACCACTAGCCGTACGACCCCAACTGCGGAATATGTACGATCGATGTCTGCATGTCCCACGCGTTGGTTGGGCAGCGTTCTGCGCACAGCCCGCAATGCAGGCAGACGTCTTCGTCCTTGACCATCACGCGCCCGGTCGGCAGATCGCCGGAAACGTACAAATCCTGATCCGCGTTCAGCGCCGGTGCCATCAACTGCGTTCTGAGTTCGGCTTCCTCGGCATTGTCGATGAAGCTGATGCAGTCCATCGGGCAGATATCCACGCAAGCGTCGCACTCGATGCACAAGCGATCGGTGAACACCGTCTGCACATCGCAGTTCAAGCAGCGCTGCGCTTCTTTAGCGCCGAGACGCTGGTCGAAGCCGAGTTCAACCTCGATCTTGATGTTGTCGAGGGCTTGTTTCTTGTCGGCGTGCGGGACGAGCAATCGCGCCGACGGATCGTGTTCGGCATCGTAGCTCCACTCGTGCATGCCCATCTTGGTGCTGACGAGGTTGACGCCTTCGGGTGGCCGATTGTCCTTTAGGTCCAAGCCTCGGCAGAACAGGTCGATCGAGATTGCGGCTTCATGGGCGTGGGCCGCGGCCCAGATAATGTTCTCCGGACCGAAAGCGCTGTCGCCGCCAAAAAACACTTCCTTGTTCGTCGATTGGAACGTTACCTCGTCGAGGATCGGACAATCCCACTTGTCGAACTCGATGCCGATATCGCGCTCGATCCAGGG
>CBDTZM010000124.1:0-5916 GCA_965364915.1 uncultured Pseudomonadales bacterium
CCTGCATCACGTCGATCGCATCATTGGCGGCTTGATCGACGCGTTCGTTTTCCGGATGCCCGCTATGGCCTTTGACCCAATGCCAATTCACTTGGTGTTGTTGCACGACGTCGCTGAGACGCTGCCACAAATCTTGGTTCTTGACCGGTTTTTTCTGTGACGTACGCCAACCGTTGGCTCGCCAACCGTCGATCCACTGCGTGATACCCTGCCTGACGTATTGAGAGTCTGTCGTCAGCTCGACACGGCTCGATTTGGTCAGCGCTTCCAATCCGGCGATCGCTGCCATTAACTCCATGCGGTTATTGGTGGTGTCGCGTTCCGCACCGGAGATCAGTTTCTCGTTGGGCCCGGCGCGCAGCAACGCTGCCCAACCACCCGGGCCCGGGTTACGGCGACACGCACCATCGGTGAAAATCTCAACGACCGCGCTCAACCCGGTTCCATGCGGCCAGCTTTGGATAAGCGACCGGCGCCAACTCTGCCTTGGCAAGGCGTGGTTTGCGCCAATCCCAACGCATGCCGTGAGCCTGTTTGACTGCTGTCAATATGTACACGCCGCCGCAAGGCGGTTGCGCATTCTTGAGTAATCGGCCCACCGGGCTCAACTCACCGCGCCCAACGAGGAACGGCGCACCGTAGGCCAAGTACACGACTGGGCCATCCAGCTCGAACCCCAACAAGGTCAACCAATCGTGCAAGCGGATCGGATTGACGAACTTCATGTTGGAAAACAGATCCGGGCGTATGCGCCCATAGAGTCGCCGCAAGCCCCACAGGCTCAAACTGTTGAAGGCGCAAATCACCAACCGTCCGCCGGGTGCCATGACCCTGCCGACTTCACGGAGTGCCTGGCGCGGGTCGTCCTCGACTTCGAGGCTATGGTGCAGCACGAAGCCATCGGCCACGTGGTTGGGCAAAGCCAGCGTGCTGAGGCTACTGTGAAAGGTCGACAGGTGCGGATGGGCTGGACTCGGAGGCGCTGCAATGTAGAAACAGTTGCGCACCATGCAACGATTGACCGTGGCAGCGGATACCGGGCTCTGCCCGGACCAAACCAACGTGTCTCCGTGAAAACGCCGAACCAGCTCGTTGAGGTGCGGTTGTTCCTCAAATAGAACGCGCTCCCCAAGTCGAGTGTGAAGCCAGTCAATGTCTGGGTCTGGCCAGTTTGCCAACAGACCTGCAATCGGTGCAAAGTAGGTTTCATTCTAGCGATTGACTCGGGAAAAGTATGCCTTGGTCTGCGTACGAGGATTCGTATGGCTCGTAATAGTCGTCATCAGATCGGTACTCGTGCCGGGTTGTTCATCGCGTGCCTCCTCGCGTTGAGCACTGTGGGATGCCAGACGCCCCCCAAGGAGCAGCAAATTCACATCGATCGGTTGATCTCGATGCCGCTGGCGATTCAACGGCCGACTGCAGCGCCCGAGATCTTCCCAGAAGTCGTTATCTTGGAGCCTCCCGACCTCTGGCAGGCTATTCGCGCAAACTTTAGCCTTGACCACCATCTGGAGCAAAAACGCGTACAGGCCGAAATACGCTGGCTGAAGCGCCACCCCCAATACCTGATCAATTTGCGGCCTAGAATGGAGAAGTATCTTGCATACATCTCGCAAGAGGTCGCCGCGCAAGGCTATCCAGGCGAGATTGCCCTATTGCCAATCGTCGAGAGCGCTTTGGATCCCTTTGCCTTCTCGCCCGGCGGCGCCGCGGGACTTTGGCAATTCATCCCGGGTACTGCGAAACGCTTTCGGCTGCAGCGCGATTGGTGGCAAGACCAACGTCGCGACCCGATCGCTTCGACGCAAGCGGCGTTGCAATACCTGAACCGACTGCATGACCGATTCGACGATTGGTACCTGGCACTTGCGGGCTACAACGCCGGCGAAGGCAGCGTGATGAGGGCGCGGCGGCGGGCCGCCAATGGAGCCACTTTTTGGGATCTAAAAGTACCCAGAGAAACCAGCGCCTATGTGCCGCGCTTGCTCGCGCTGGCAGCCGTGGTAGCCAATCCGCAAAGCTACGGCCTGCGACTTCCGCCGGTCGGTCCCGAAGTGCCGTTTATCGCGCTCGCCACGCACGATCAGTTCGATCTCATGAAGGCGGCGGAAGCCCTCGAACTGGAGGTCGAAACGCTTTACCAGTGGAATCCCTCGCTCAATCAATGGGCGACGCCGCCTAATGGTCCGCACCGCTTGCTGGTGCCGACCGCACTGATCGATGACGGACAGGCTGGTCTGGATGCGGTGTCCGAAGACGAACGTGTGCAGTGGCTGCGGGTGAAGATCAAGGTCGGCGACACGCTGAGTCACATCGCTACGCGTTATAGTACCGACGTCGCCACCTTGAAGCGCGTCAATAAGCTATCCAGCCATCGCATTCGGGCCGGCAACGCCTTGTACATTCCCAAATCGAGCACCGCGATGAACCGCTACCCCATCGCCGCACGAACGCAGACTGCGACCTATTCCGTGAAACCCGGCGACAGTCTTTGGAACATCAGCCGTTCGTTCAACGTCTCGCTCAACCAACTAATGCGGCTGAATCACGTCGGGCCCAAAGACGTACTCAGAGTCGGGCAGCAGATCCACATTCCAGGCACGACCAACGACGTCATCAGAACGGTCAAGTACCGGGTTAGAAGGGGAGACTCCTTGGCGCGCATCGCATCGAAGTTCGAGGTGAGCATTGCCGATATTGCTTCCTGGAATCAGCTCGACGTGAAACGCTACTTACAGCCCGGACAGGCGTTGCGGCTACATGTGAACGTTGTGGCCGGCGAGGATTGAATTCCGACCCCAAATATCCTGACCCCGTTTAATCCTACGGGCGCGTTATGTCCGCCCGCGCTTCCAAGGCTTTGTAGAACGACGCGAAATCCAAACGGCTGGTCCTGGAATTGAACAGGTCGCGCAACCGTTGCACTTCCGAGTCCGCCATCGTAGACAAATCACCATCAACCACCCGGGTGACGGTCACGATGGCTTGCCCCGCATCGCCCAACGTGGACTTGCCGACGCTCTTTTCACCCTCAGCGGGGCGTGGCAGGTCGAACGCTACGGTCAGCACCTGGGCTTGCACCTGGCTGCCGGAACGTCCGGTCAATTCAAATGTCTGCCAGTCGAGACCATAAGAATCAGCCACCTCCGCCACGCTCTCGTCGGCCAGCACGCGTTCGTAGGCAGCGTCCCGGGCCAACCCGAGAGCTACCCGTGCAGCATCTTCAATCAACTGCTCGCGAATTGCGTCGCCTACCACGTCCAGCCCTTTCAGCTCCGGCTGTTTGCGACTGGTCACCCGAGCGACCACGGCAGAATTGTCCGTGTACTCGATGGCGGCGGTATTGTTGCCATTCCTCAACACATCGTCTGCGAACAGCGCGCCACGCAGGTTTGCATCGACAAACACGCCTTCGCCAGCGGTTCGTGTGACGTTCTGAACCTGCATTTCCTGCAAACCCAAGTCGGTCGCGATGCCCTCGAGGCTGCCGCTTTGTTCGAATGCCAGGTTGTCGAGTTCGCGCACGCGCTCGAAAAACAGTTCGTTAGCCGCGGTCGTCCGCAGACGTGCCTCGATGCCATCTCGCTGCTCTTCGAAACTCGGGTACGCGTGCGCCTCGATGGCCTCGAGTCGAATGAGATGGTAGCCAAACTCGGATTTCACCGGGTCCGACAGCTGCCCTTCCTCTAGCGCCCACAGGGCCTTTTCGAACTCAGGGTCGAAGATGCCCTTGCCGACGCTGCCAAGGTCTCCGCCAACAGCGGCCGAGCCTGGGTCCTCGGAGTAGTCTTCGGCAAGCTCGGTGAACGACGCGCCTTGCTCTATGCGCTTTTTCAGATCGGCCAGCAGGGCAATGGCGTTGTCTTCAGTGCGCTCGTCATCCACACGCAACAGGATGTGCGAGCTACGCCGTTGCTCTCCGCCCGCAGCCGCCAACTTGTCCGTTTCATACTCGGCCAGCATGTCAGCTTCGGGAATAACGATCGACTCGTCGTCGCGAAGTTGCTCCGAGGTGAGTTCAACGTAGCTAACCTCAACGCTTTCTTCAGTCATGTAGCTCAGCTGGTTTTCGTCGTAGTAGGTCGCGACCTCTTCCTCGGTCACATCGACGTCTTGGCTGAATCGATCGATCGTAAACGGCAGATACGCCACATCGCGGCGTTGGTTCATGAGCCTGCCGAGCAGGCGCGTTTCCCAGTCGGTCAAGATCGCGGTCTGCGATATCCCGCCGCGTAGCTGATCGAGACTCAGGCTCAGGGCCACCTCCTCGAGGTAGTCCGGTGGGCTGAAACCCAACGTCTGCACGTTACGGCGATATAAATTCGCATTGAACTCGCCATCCACTTGAAAGTTCGGATTGTCGATGACCAGTTCATCGATCTGCGATTGCGACGCCGTGATGTCGAGGTCGTCGATGGCCTGACGAAGCAATGCTCGCCCGATGAGCTGTTCCAGTACCGACGCTTGCAGCAATGCAGTATCGATGAGACTCGGGTCCAGTTGGTCGCCAAAACGCATGAGCATGCGACGGCGCTCTCGCTCCGTTTCGTTGTTGAGCGCCGTTTGCGTAATGCTATCGCCGTTGACACTCGCGATCTCGGGTTCGCCCGGCGTAACCAGAAACGATCCAAAACCAAGAAACGCCAACGCAAAAACAAGCACACCCACGATGATCTTGAACGTCGTGCCTTGGGTTTGGTCTCGGAGTTTCTGCAGCAATCGATTCTCCTAACGTGTTGCCTTCTCTAGTAACGTGACTAGTAACGAAAACGAAAAAAGGCGCAAGTGTTGCGCCTTTCAACTTATTGGGATGCGAAGTCTATTGGTTCAGAGCCTGCTTTAAGGCTTTACCCGGCTTAAACGCAGGCACTTTCGCGGCCGCGATCTGTATTGGTGCACCGGTCTGTGGATTGCGGCCAATTCGTGCGGCTCGATCTCGAACTGTAAACGTACCGAAGCCAACTAGAGCGACAGGATCGGCTTGTTGTAGAGAACTTGTTATGGCGTCGAGGGCAGCGTCAAGCGCGCGGCTAGCTGCTGCTTTGGAGATGTCGGAAGATGCTGCGATGCGATCAATGAGTTCAGATTTGTTCACGTATTTAGCCCCTCAAAACGGCGGCGACCAAGGGGCAGCCGCTGTTGGATTATTGTGATGGAAGATGTCACTCGTGCGTGTGCTGCAAGTTTATACCAACACCGCATACCTACTGCAAGCCTGAAAGCCCCTAAATATGCGGTGTTAGTGAGGGTTGACAGATTGCTCGGGCTCGGTTTTCACCTCTTCGGCAACCGGTTGTACGGCGTCATCTTGCAACCTCGGTTCCGGCATTCGTTCCAAGGCCAACTCCAGTACTTGGTCCATCCACTTCACCGGATGGATAGTGAGGTTTTCTTTAACGTTGTCCGGTATTTCCTTGAGATCTCTCTCGTTTTCAGAAGGAATGATGACGTGTCGTACCCCGCCTCGATGTGCCGCGAGGAGTTTTTCCTTCAATCCCCCGATGGGTAGTATCTGCCCACGCAGGGTAATTTCGCCGGTCATGGCGATGTCCGCGCGTACCGCAATCCCCGTCACGACCGACACCACCGCGGTGCACATCCCGATGCCTGCACTCGGTCCATCCTTGGGGGTCGCACCCTCCGGCACGTGGATGTGTAGATCGAATTTTTCGTGATAATCCTCGCTAACACCGAAAGCCGCCCCTCGGCTGCGGACGAATGTCAGCGCTGCTGAGATGCTTTCCTGCATCACATCGCCCAACGATCCAGTCTTGGTTTGTCGACCTTTGCCGGGCACCGCGACCGCTTCGATGTTTAGCAATTCACCACCGACTTGCGTCCATGCCAACCCAGTCACGAGACCGACTTGGTTTTTTTCCTCTGCGAGACCGTAACTGTATTTACGAACTCCGT
>CBDTZM010000125.1:0-5911 GCA_965364915.1 uncultured Pseudomonadales bacterium
GAGCGCCTCGCGACCCGACTGGCACACCTCGACCTCATGGCCGCCATGCGCGCGAAGCGTCATTCGGATGACCGCCAGTATGTCTGGCTCGTCGTCGACGACCAGGACGCGACCGAGAATCGATTCGCTCACGGGTTCTCTCCGCTGTTCGAAGAACGCGCGGCTCCGTCCACGCGATCGCGCAACTCGGGGAGATCGAAGCGGAATACAGTCCCCTCGCCCGTCTCGGTCTCGAAACCGATCTTCCCACCGAAGTTTTCGATGATGCCCTGGCAGATGCTGAGGCCGAGGCCGGTTCCGCCCTTTCTTCGGCTGTCGGAACCATCGGCCTGGGCAAACTTCTGGAAGACACGTGGTCGAAAGGACTCGGGGATCCCGTCACCCTGGTCCGCTACAGAGACTCGAATCGCACCATCGTGACGTGCCACCGAGATCTCGATTTGCGCGTCGCGCGGCGAAAAGCGCAGCGCGTTCGAAAGCAGATTGGTCACGACTTGAATCACGCCGTCTTCATCGGCGCGAGCGCACGCATGTTCTGCACTGTCGTCGAAACGCAGCGTCACCGCCGACTCACGCCCCAGTGGACGAAAAGTATCGACTACCTGCTCGACTATGTCGACCAACCCACCGACCGCGATCAAGCATTCCAAGTTGCGGACGATTTGGCGGTATTCGTCAGCGCGAGCGATCTGCCCCTGGTGCAAGGCACCGAAGTCGACCTGGTGACCGAAGGGTTGAATTCTTCTCTGCAGTTCAAGAATCCCAATGCCACGAGCCATTGCGGGTGCGGAGAGAGTTTCTCGATAGCGACCAGTACCAGTCAGTAATGGAACGGCGGGTTATCCCAACTGAGCGCACGGTCGAGGCTAGGCTGGTGCCGACCGGCGACCCCGTAACGATTCCCAACGGCACGTTTGTCACGCTCACCCAAAGCCTCGGCGGCTCATACACGGTCATCTTCAACGGCAACATGGCGCGTATCGATGGAGCTGACGCAGACGCGCTCGGTTTCGAGGCGCAAGTGTTGACGTTTGCGCCGCCGGCAGACGGCAAGATAGACCCTGCCCAGATTTCGCAAGCGCTCATGAGCGTTTTCGACCCTGAAATTCCGGTGAATATCGTAGATCTCGGTCTGGTGTACGAACAATCGATCGCTGAGGATGGTGTGGTGAATCTTGTCATGACGCTGACCGCGCCCGGTTGCGGCATGGGTCCGGTACTGGTCGACGACGTCAAATCCAGAGTCGGCCAGGTGCCCAACGTGCACGATGTACAAGTCGAGCTCGTGTTCGACCCACCCTGGTCACGCGACATGATGAGCGAGGAAGCGCAACTGGAACTTGGCTTGTTCTGATGAGCACGAAGCTTGTGGGTCTGGACGACATTCGCGAGGCGTTCGGTTTCTTCGATAGCTGGGAAGACAAATACCGGTTCGTCATTGACCTCGGCAAATCCCTGCCGCCGATGCCGGATGCCGCGAGAGTACCGGCGAACATTGTGCGCGGTTGTCAAAGTCAGGTTTGGCTCGTCACTCGCTGCCACAACGGCAAGCTCGCGTTCGACATAGACAGCGACGCCCACATCGTGCGCGGCCTCATCGCGATTGTGCTGGCCGCGTACCAAGATCAGCCACCGTCGAACATCTTGTCATTTGACATGGAGGCGCTGTTTGATGAGCTCGATCTCATCAAGCACCTGAGCGCCACTCGCGGCAATGGCTTGCGCTCGATGGTGGCACGTATTCAGGACGAGGCTAGGCAAGCCGCTTGATAAAAGTGCGGAAGCGCTTCACAAAACGCTGATCGGCGCCGCCAAGCGCCCGAGACTACCACCCAGTTAACGGTAAGGGCGTCCCGTGTTCCCAACAATCGGAAGCCAGTGGAGGTGGTGATGGCGGAACCTGCTCGCGAAGCAACCGAGCGTCCGAATTCCAGTAGCGTCGATAGTCGTTATCTGACGAAGTCGGATGAGGTTGCGCGTGCCATCAAGGTATTCCGCGACCAGCGCCTGCCGCTGAACCTACGCTTTCACGAATCCAACCAAGCCTTTACCGCCAAGGTGTTGGACGTGCAAGGCAACGATTTGTTGCTCGAAGACGTGCAGCCGCGCGACGGACTGAAGGTATTGCGCCAACGCAAGACGTTCTCGTTCGCTGGGCGCGCCGACGGCATCTACATTTACAGCCAAGAGAACCAGGTCCATAAGACCGCATCTGAACGTAGCCTGCCGTTCTTTCATGTTCGCCTTCCCACCTGTCTGCTCTATCAACAGCGCAGATGCGCTGCACGTTTCCGGTTGCCCCTCAGAGTTGCGACCAATGGCGCAAGCATTACGCTGTTTCGCGGCGAGCCGATCGTCGGCCACATCATTGACATTTCAGCGGGTGGGGTGCGTGCAGAATTTCAGGGTCCGATCAGCCCGATGGTCGACACCGACGAGGAGGTCCCCACCATCGCCATCACCATTCCCAACCTGTTGGAATTGCACTCGAAAGGTATCATTCGGCACTTCAATCACAACGAAGAGAGACAGCGTTTGACGTGCGGGGTCGAACTGACCGAAATGCACGTTACCGATCGCCGGCGCCTCGAACAGTTCATTCAATCGATCGCGAAGATTTCCCGTCCTGCATGAAGCGTTGGAAGCGATGCCAGTCGTGTAGCTCATCGACGTCCCACGTCAAAGGCAATATGCCAACCGACAGGCCGAGTGCTCTAGCGCAGGTCAACGACTGATCGAATACTCGATCCGTACTCCAAGCGATGCCGTCGAATAGTGCCGGCACCACCACATTGGCCCCGACCAGCGCGTAACCACCGTCCTCGGTCGGCCCAAACACCACGTCGTTGGAGGCCAGCAGGTCACGCGCCGCGCACAGGTATTGCGCGTTCACCTCCGGCAGATCGCTGCCGATCACCACGGCCGCGATGTGGTCCGCCAGCGCATCGGCAAGTGCCGCGCCCATCTTGGCGCCAAGATCGCCTTCGACTTGTGCACGCACAGGTGCGTCCAACCGGGCCGCCCATCGGCCGACTGCCGGGTCATCCACGTCGCCGTCGACCCACAACCGAAAGCCAAACCGCGTGTCCGCTATTGCCGTCAATCCATGCTCGACCAACTGCACATAGGCTTTGAGTGCGAGTTCATCGCCCAGTGCCTTGGCGAGGCGTGTTTTCACGGTACCCCGTACGGGCGCTTTGACAAACAAGCACACCGCAAGGTTGTCAATCATAGTAGTCGCGTACCAACACTTCGGGATCGGCGCCGAAGAAGTAACGCAGGCGCAACCACCACATGCGCGTCATCGTTCTAATGACGCCATCGCGTTGCCAGCGCCTCGTCGAGGTCGTCAGCAACTCACGCCGCCGGATGGGTTTACCGATGCGGCGCAGGCGTTTGGATAGCTCAACATCTTCCATCAACGGCTGTTCAGGCACCCCGCCGATTGCCTCAAGTAACGACCGGTGCACGAACATGCCTTGATCCCCGGTGCAGATGCCGGTCAACCAAGAGCGGTGGTTCATCCCATGTGCAATGACCTTCAGCAACGCGCTCGCAGCGGCAAATTCGACATCAAATCGTCCCCAACCCGCCGGTCCGTTGGCGATTTCTGCAACTGCCGCAACAATCGCCGGTGAGACGGTACTGTCAGCATGCAACAGCCACAACCAAGCGCCTGCACTGTGGCGAACCCCGGTATTGAGTTGCAAGCCGCGATTGGGCGGCGTGTCGAATACCCGATAGCCAAAGCGTCCGGCCACGGCGACGCTGTTGTCCTGGCTACCACCGTCGACGACGACCACTTCAAGGTGACTGGAACCCAGGTCGGTCAGCAAGCGCTCCAGAACGGCGGCATCGTTCAGCACCGGAATGACCACGCTAATAGAGGGCATCGGAGAACTATCTACTCTTTCTCATCGATACCGAACTCCGCGAACACCTGCTGTCGATGCTCATCGAGCAGCGGCGCGCGATGTAGTTTGTCCAATGGGGTCTTGGTGAATTTGATCGGGTTGGCGACGAGCCGAACATCGGCGTTAGCGCCAGGCACCTCGACACTTTGCAGCATGTTGCGAACCGCCAGGTGTTCGTCTTGGAACAAATCCTCCGCCGTGTTGACGGGGCCGCAAGGCACGGTGCCCCCAAGTACCTGGGTCACCTCCGCTCGGGACATCTCGATGGTCCAGGCGGTAATGGCCTCGTTGACGAGTTCGCGATGCTCAACCCTTGCGCGCAAGCTCTGAGTGCGGGCATCGTCGATCAAATCTTCGCGTTGCATGGCAGTGCAGAGCGCCGCCCAATGCTTGGGGCCCGGCGCTGCGATAGCAATGCCGCCGTCTGCCGCTGGGTAGATATCAAACGGACAAAGGTTCGGGTGACCCGAGCCGCGGGGTCCGAGAACACGTCCAGCGTAGCTATAGTTGGCGACGAGGGTTTCGCAGAGGAACGTTACGGCATCATACATGCCGACATCGACAAACTGGCCCTCTCCGCTGCGGCGTGCTTCGTGCACGGCGGCCAAGACACCGAGCGCGAGCAACGTTCCCGGGTAGAGGTCGCCAACGCTAGCACCCGCTGGATAGCCGACGCCGGAGTCCGGGCCATTGATGTGCGCGAGCCCGCCCATACATTGCGCAACGATGTCGAAGGCCGGCCAATCCACGTAAGGGCTGTTGCCTGTGCGGGGGTCGCCAAAGCCACGAATGGCGCCGTAGACGATTTTCGGGTTGCGCCTCCGTACCGCCTCGTAGCCGCAGCCCAAACGGTCCATAACGCCGGCCCGTGTGTTTTCGATCACCGCGTCGGCGTGTTCTACGAGCTGCAGAAACCTTTCGCGATCGTCGGCCTCCTTGAGATCGAGCACGACGCTGCGTTTGTTGCGATTGATACTCGCAAAGTAGCCGCCAAAGTCACACCCCGCATCGCGTTCGGAGCCAGGCGTCGCGAAATCATCGGGATGCGGCGGCAGGCCGCGGCTGATGTCCCCGGTGGGCGGTTCGATCTTGATGACGTTGGCCCCCAGGTCGGCCAAGATCGCCGATCCAAATGGGCCTGCCAATGCCATCGTGCAATCCAGGACAGTGATATCCGATAACGGCCCACCTTTCGTCGCCATCTCAACCCCTCGAGTGTCAAGATGGGACTATACCGGGCGCGCAGCGACTTAGAAAACGTCCAGCGAATCTACGTCACATACCTTCACCGCTGTATAACCGTTTTGGGCATCGTCCCAGATACGCACTTCGCGGCAATTGACCGCGTCTTCGAAGGGGGGCGAGAAGCGCGCGGTCGGGGTAGCCTCCTCTGCATCAAAAGGGGCATCAAGAGGGACATCAACAGGACACCAACTACCGCTGAGCTTCAAACCACAGGCATCCGGTTGTGCCTGAGCTTCAAGCACGCTCGTACAGAGCGTCCGTGGGGTGCCCTCCATACACAAGCACCCACACTGACCCCACACCGTCAGCAGTTCGACCACTAACCCAAGACCCAACCCAACCACCATGGCAATCTCGCACCGCTAAAGGTGCAGGAGTATCGATCGAGAACCGCGACGCGACTGTAGAACGAAAGCAGCGCCGCCTGTGCGCCAACGCCTCTCCAGCCTCTGCAAACGGGGTGGTGCGTCTAGTCGGGCGCTGGCCGGGCGCGTTGGTTGTACAACATCTTCATGCGCCGGGAACGCTCTGCCTTGGACAGCTTGGAGTAGTCCTCCCCCATGTCGCTACCAACCGCCATGCCGCGCTGCACGGCGGGCCGGTCGGACAATTCGTCGAACCATCGTTTGAAATATCTGAATTCGTCGATGTCCTGGCCCTGTCCTTCCCAGTTGATCGTCCAGGGATAGCAGATCATGTCGGCAATCGTGTACTCGTCGCCCGCCAAGTACGGTCGGTCGTACAGTCGATTG
>CBDTZM010000126.1:0-5907 GCA_965364915.1 uncultured Pseudomonadales bacterium
CCCCGTTGATGAAGAGGACCTGATCGTCGGCGGGTTCTGGTCTGCGTACTGGTATAACGGCCGAATCTATGGCACCGAGATTGTGCGCGGGCTGGATGTGCTTGTGTTGCTGCCGAGCGAACACGTGTCCGAAAACGAGCTCGCGGCGGCGGCCTTAGCCGACCAGGGGCGCCTGTTCAATCCGCAGCAACAGTTCCGCGTCACCTGGCCGGCAGAGCCGGTGGTGGCGCGGGCCTACCTCGATCAGCTTGAACGCGGCTCGGCACTGTCGATGTCGTTCCTCGCAGACGTTGCGACGGTGCTCGACCTTGCGGCGGCACAGTTAAATGACGGCACGCGCGACGAGGGGCTGGCCGCCAGGCTGGACGCGCTCGCGGCGGCGATCCTGGAAGAGCAAGGCGGCGACGCGGTCACCAGCAAACGGTGGTCCGCTCTGGCCGAGACGTTGAGCGGTATAGCGGCCCGGTTGCTCGGATGACGAGGATTTCGGGATACGATCCGTGGGCAATTGAGGCGAAGAAGGTGTGATGCGATTAACTGTACCGTCTGGACGGTATAGTTTAAGCTCTCCGGATGTCTGCAAAACACTCCGCGAAAGCTAAGATTCTCAACGCCGCTGCGCTGGTTGTCGACCGCAGAGGCGCTGCTCATCTCACAATCGATGCCGTTGCCGAACAGGCGAAGCTTTCCAAAGGCGGCGTGCTGTATCACTTCCCGAACAAGCGAGCCATGCTCGAAGGCATGCTGCAACACGTGTTGCTCCGAACCCAGGAGCGGGTCGCTAGTCATCGAGCGGAGATCGCCAACGGTGAATATCCGACGTTGCGCTCGCTGATCATGGCGGCTCAAGAACAGGACGACCAAGAGCGTGCCATGTCGCTGGCGATTCTGGCGGCCGCCGCGGAAAACCCGACGCTGTTGGATCCGGCCCGTGCGGTGATCGCCGATTGGTTTGTTGCCGTCGAAAGCGAAGGTCCGTTCGGTGCGTTGCTCTTGTTAGCCAACGAAGGACTGCGGTTCTTGGACATGCTGAATTTGCTGCCGATGAAACCCGCACAACGGGCGGATCTCCATGCGTCACTGTTGGATTTGGCCGAGGCGGGCCGGTTGTGAGAACGCCGGTGGCGCCTCTATTGATTGCCGTTTGCGGTCTCGCAGCTTGCGATCGCGCGCCCGAGAGCAGCGTCGAGTCGCAGTCCATTCGCCCTGCACGCGTATTTCAAGTGGTAGCCGAAGGTTCCACGATCAAGCATGAGTTCGTCGGCCGGGTCGAGGCGGCACAGGTGGTCGATGTGTCGTTCGAGGTCGCCGGACCGCTCGCGCGGTTACCCGTGTTGGAAGGTCAATCGATAAGCGTCGGCGACCTGGTCGCCGCGCTCGACTCCACCGACTTCGATCTTGCCGTGCGTGAAGCCAGGGTGCAGCTGAAACTGGCGCGCCTGGATCTCGAGCGTAAACGAAAGTTACTCGTGGAACGCGGTATATCGGAGTCGTTAGTAGACGACGCGCAAACCTTGTTCGATCTGCGCGAGGTGCGGGTGGCGCAAGCACGCGAAGCGCTGGCCGACGCAAGAATCGTCGCACCGTTCGATGCGTATGTTGCCCGTCGCTACGTCGACAACCATGTAAACGTCCGCGCCGGCGACAAAATTGCGCGGCTGAACGACTTACAAGAACTCTACGTTGTCGCCAACGTTCCAGGAAGCCTGTTGGCGACGGCAACACCCGACCGGGTCGTCGCGTTCACGGCGCGTTTTAGCTTCATTCCCGATACGGAATTCGCGCTCGAATATCGCGAGAACAGTGGCGAAGCTGATGCGGTGGCGCAAACCTACGAAGTCACGTTCGCCATGCCGCGCCCGGAGCGCTGGAACATTTTGCCTGGCATGACCGCCACCGTCGAAGTTGAACTGACCGCAGCAGATGACGGGTTCGGTATCAACATCCCTATTGCCGCGTTAGTTACTGGCAGTGACAAACGATTTCACGTGTGGGTCTACGACCCTGTGACGCACTATGTGGAGCGACGCGGGGTGGAGGTGGGTTCTGCGGCGGGCACCGGCGTGCCGATTCTTGCGGGGTTGAGTGGCGGTGAACTCGTGGTCGCCACGGGCGCTAGTCAGCTTCAGGACGGTATGCAGATCCGCCCACTGGGCGAACCGCTGACTGAACTTTAGCCATGAATAGAGTCTGCCTAGCGGATCCAGCGTGAACAACATTGCGCAGCTGGCCATCGAACGACCCCTGTACCCTTGGGTGATCGTGTTCGTATGTGTGTTAGGTGGTGTATACGGCATCGATACCGTGGGTCGGCTAGAGGACCCACAGTTTCCGATCAAGAACGCGTACATCATCACGACCTATCCCGGGGCATCGGCGGTGGAGGTAGAACAAGAGATCACCGACGTAATCGAAGCATCTCTGCAAGAACTGCCTTACCTCGATTTCGTTACGTCCAAATCTGTTCCCGGACGTTCAGAAATTCAAGTCCAGATACTCGAACAATACGCAGAAGGCGACTTGCCGCAGATCTACGACGAATTACGAAGGCGTGTGATCGAAGCCGGTGGGCGCCTACCGCCGGGTACTGGGGTACCGATCGTCGAAGACGACTATGGCGATGTGTACGGCATGTTGTATGCGGTCACCGCGCCCGGCTACTCCGAGGCTGACATTTTCGACATGTCGCGACAGATCTCCAACAGTCTCAAGATGGTTGCGGGTGTGGCCAAGGTGGCTACGGCGGGCGAACCTCTCGAAGCGATTTTCGTTGAGGTAGACCACGAACGTCTCGTGCGTCTCGGTCTGCCTATCGACGCGGTGTTCTCGAGCATCGCGCAAGAAAACCAGGTGGTGGGCGCCGGCTCTGTCGCCTACGGTCAGCGGCGTATTCGCTTTGCCCCGGCACTCGCATTCCATGATGTGCAGGCCGTGGGAGATATGCGCATCGGTCGACCTGGCTCTACCGAGATCATCCGGCTCTCCGACATAGCGACGATCTCGCGCGGTCCGGTAGAAGTTCCACCGCAAATCATTCGCTTCAACGGCGAACGAGTCTTTACCGTGGGCGTGTCCGTTACAAGCGGACTCAATGTCGTCAAGGTTGGCGAATTGGTCGATCAACAGATACAAAAACTCCTGGAGACTCTGCCACTCGGCGTCGAACTACATCCGATATATCGCCAACATCGAGTGGTCAGCAACGCGATCAACACATTCTTTCGCAATCTCATGTTGTCGGTCGCTACCGTCGTGGGAGCGCTGTGTCTGTTTATGGGCTGGCGCGCGGGAACGGTGGTTGGCAGCATTCTGCTGCTGACGGTACTCGGCACGATTGCCTTGATGGCGTTACTGAATATCGAGCTGCAACGCATTTCGCTGGGCGCATTGATGATCGCGATGGGTATGCTGGTCGACAACGCCATCGTGGTGGCAGAGGGTATGGTGATTGGCGTTAGACGCGGTCTGACGCCGTCGGACGCTGCGGTGCAATCCGTGCGGCGTACGCAGTTCGCTCTACTGGGTGCTACGGTTATCGGCATCCTCGCCTTCGCGCCCATTGGCCTAAGTAACGACGATTCCGGGCATTTCCTGCGCTCGCTGTTTCAAGTGGTGGCCATATCATTGTTGCTGAGTTGGGTGCTGGCAATTACCGTAGTGCCGCTGTTTGGCAGCTACCTTTTGGTCGCCAAACAAACAGACCAGCCAACGGACGCACAGTCGCTTTACGTCGGTTGGGGTTACGCGCCCTACCGTGTGCTCCTCACTTTCGGTTTACGCCGGTTTTGGTGGGCGCTCTGCGCAATCGCTGCCATTACGCTCGCTTGTTTCTGGGGTGCTCAATACGTCAAGCAGGGTTTCTTCCCCTCCACCAATACACCGATATTTTTCATCGACTACTACCTGCCACAGGGTACTGACATTCACACGACCGCCGATGAGATCGAAAAACTCGAAGAGGTTGTCTCGCAAGAGTCAGGCGTTACCGACGTGACCAGCTTCATCGGCCGCGGTACATCACGTTTTTCTGCCACGGTGCGCCCCGAACAACCAAATCCTGCCTATGCGCACATCTTGGTGCGGGTGGGCGATATCGCGCGATTGGATACCATCATGAGTCGGGTCGTCGACAAGCTTGACGATATAATGCTCGATGCCGAACTGCAGATTCACCGCAGCGAGTTCACGCCCGCCGGATCATCGAAAATAGAAGCACGGTTTTCGGGCCCAGACCCAAACGTGCTGCGCGGTTTAGCTGAACAGGCGTTGGACCTCTACTTGGCGCAGGACCTCATCGATCGCAAAACCGATTGGCGGCAGCGGGAACTGCAGATCGTACCTAGATTCGACGAGGCTCGAGCCCGCGTTGCAGGTATCACTCGTGCGGACGTTTACCAATCGCTCGCCTTCGCTACCCTGGGCGTTCAAGTTGGCCTGTTTCGCGATGCGGACAAGCTGCTACCGATCGTCGCGCGAGCCCCTGGCGAGGAACGAACCGATGTGCGAGCGCTACCTGACCGATTGGTATGGAGTCCCGCGGAACAAGCACACATTCCCATGTCACAGATCGTCTCGACGTTCGATCTCGTGTCAGAGGACAGCATGATCTATCGACGCAACCGGGTGCGCACGATCGGCGCGCTCGCTAACGGCCCGGTGGGTCGCAACGTCAACGACGTGTTCAACACGATTCGCCCCATGGTTGAGGCCATACCGCTGCCGCCGGGTTACAGCTTGGAGTGGGGCGGCGAGTATGAGGCCAATCAAGAAGCCGAAGTGCTGCTGATCGACAAGATTCCGCTGACGTTTGGCGCGATGATGCTCATCACGATCCTGATGTTCGGCAAGTTGCGTCAACCGATCGTAATCTGGCTGACCGTACCAATGACCGTGTGTGGGGTGGTTATCAGTCTGCTGGCCGCCGATCTCGCGTTTACCTTCCCGTCGTTTCTTGGTTTTCTGAGCCTGTCCGGCATGCTGATCAAGAATTGTGTCGTGCTCGTCGATGAAATCGACAAACGCATGGCGGAAGAAACCCCGAGCCTTGCGGTAATCGTGGAAGCCAGCGTAAGCCGGCTACGACCGGTGATGCTCGCGGCGGGTACCACGATTGCGGGCATGTCGCCGCTACTCGCCGACCCATTCTTTCGTGAGATGGCCGTCTGTATCATGGGTGGGCTGGCGTTTGCCACATTGTTGACCCTGGTGGCCGTGCCGGTGTTCTATCGCATGGCTTTTGCGCGAGAGTTGGCCGCGGGCCTGCAAGACGCGGACCCGCGTAACCCGGAATTCATTCATCTTCGGTAGAAGTATCGAACATTCTGTCATGGCGGACCGCGTACCTTTGTTCGTCGTCGCCACCCAGTTCGCGCGCGTAGCGATGACCCGCATACACGGCAGAGGCGATGATGGCGGGTGCGTCGCAATCGCCGATCTTGTCGATGCTCGGGTGTGAGTCACTAGCCTCAATCGATGCGGTGATCTGGTTGTAAAGCTCATCTAAGGGAGTCCGAGCCGTGACCAGAACCACCGCGTCGGCAGCGATGTCGCGGCGTCGTTGTGTATAGACACAGCTGAGGTGAGCGTTGGAGCCATCGTAGCCATCGAGGCCGTGCGCAGTGACGATTTCTACGCCTAACTCGAGCAGTCGCTGTTGCGTGTCGTACTGCTCGTCGCTGTTGACCCCCCAGGCGCACACCAGATTTTCGGGGGTGACGAGGCACACGCTTGCACCTGTGGCCACCAGTTCCTCGGCGAGCACGCTACCCATGTAGTAGTGATCGTCGTCAAAGAGCAGGACTCGGCCCTTCGGCCGCCGACCCGAAAGGATGTCGTCCGGCGTGAATATCTGCGCAGCCGGACCAAGTCGCTCGCACGGGCTGCTGTGATAGCGGCCCACACCGTCGG
>CBDTZM010000127.1:0-5902 GCA_965364915.1 uncultured Pseudomonadales bacterium
CTTGGTCGACTTGGTGGCGAACGGTAGCGGGCCCGGTTTGCCGATGTAGAAACCCTGCGCATAGTCGATACCCATGTCGCGTATCATCGTCAGCGTTGCTTGGTCGCCGACGAACTCTGCGACGGTGCGCTTGCCCATGATGCGCGCAATTTCCGCGATGGCGCGCACGATCGCTTGATCCGCATGGCTAGAGGTGATGCGTTGGATGAAGGTGCCATCGATTTTGATGTATTGGACGGGTAATCTTTTCAGGTAGCTGAACGAGCTGTATCCCGTGCCAAAATCGTCGACCGCAAATTCGCAGCCTTGTTCGATGAGTTCCATGATTTGCGGTACCGCCTCCGAGAATGTGCCGACCGCTACCTGCTCTGTGATCTCGAGCACAATTGCCGATGCGGGCAAGCCGTTGCGATCCAACTGCTCTGTTAGATAGGTCGCCAACGTCCCATCGACGAACGAGCTGCCGGTGATGTTGATGCTAAAGCGAATCTCCGGTCGGGTGCGGCGAACTTCGGCAAGCTGCTCCAGCGCGTTGGCGATTACCCAGTGGTCCACTTCCTGCATCAAGCCGAAGCGCACGGCGGCCGATAGAAAAGCATCGGGGTACGACAGCTCGCCGACTTCACGTATCCGCACCAGCACTTCATAGTGCAGCGTGTCGTTGTCGGCGAGGCCCATGATCGGCTGGTAGTGCAGTTCGAATTCGTCGTTCTTCAGCGCCACCTCGAGCCGTTGGTGCCAATCCAGGTCGCTGCGTATCGAGTCAAGCTCGTGTTGGTCGGCACTGAAATGACTCGTTCGGTTTCTGCCTTGAGACTTGGCATGACGGCATGCGAGATCGGCCTGAGAGATCAGTTCTTCCGGCGTGTAAATCGGTGGGTGAGCTGCAACCGTGATGCCGATACTGCAACTAATGTTGAAACGCTGCCCCTCGAAGGAAAGTGGATATTCGTGCAATTCCTGAATCAACTTCTCAGCGATCTCATCGGCGCGTTCGGGCGATACGTGGCTAACGTACATGATGAACTCATCGCCGCTGTACCGGGCGACGAGATCTTGTTCGCGCACCAGTTGGCGTAACCGTTCGGCGATCTGCGTCAGTACCGCATCACCGGCCTGGTGGCCGAAGCTATCGTTGACGTACTTGAACTGATCCAAATCGATAAAGAGTAAGGCGCCGGCTTGGCTGCCGGCGGCGACCTCCTCCATACGGGCGTTTAAGAGATCGATGAGGTGATGCCTATTGGGTAGGCTGGTCAACGCATCGTAGTTTGCCAAGTGGCGTAGGTGTTGGTCGCGTTCGCGGATGCTCGATGCGGCGGCTTCCAATGCGCGGCCGATGGCGTTGATCTCACGGTACGGCGAGGTTGGCACGTCGACGTCCAGTTCGCCTTGCGCCATCTTCTCCAGTGGTACTTGCATGCTGACCAGGGGTTGTACCGCGCGCCGCAGCGCAATCCGGCCAACCAGAGTTAGGACCAGGAATGCCAGCACCACGAAGGCACTTCCAAAAGCGATGCTGCCAATGAGGTTCTGGTCGTAGCGGCTAAAGTCGAGACCCAGCTCAATGAACCCAACGACGGATGATTCGGTTGCGACTTCATCCAGACTTTGCGCCGTAAAGAGGTCGATCGATACGAAAGATTCGGTGACGACGGCTTGGCTGATGCGTACCAGCGGCTCAAAGGATTCGTCCAGGCGGTAGGGATCGGCATCGGACCGCGCGGCGCGTAGCGTGAGCAGCTCGGTGCTTTGCAGCGGCGGGTATGTCGGTTGTTTCTGCGGCGAGTGCTCGACGTAGATGATCGATCCATCGGCATCGTAGTAACGCACGTATAGAATCTCTGGGTAGCGGGCGAGATACTTTTCCAGTTCGAGAAATCGTTCGTCGTTTTGGCGCAGATAAAACCCGCTGCCCAACGATTCCATTTCACCGATCCAGCGCGTGGCCCAGTCGTTGAGATTGTCGCGCACGACCCAGTTGGCAACCCACCAGACGCAGCCAAGCGCGATGAGGCCGATGAACGCAGCGAACGCGAGCTGGGTGAACAACATCTCGCGAACGATGGTGCGCTGCGAGTCGCCGTGGGTTTTATCCGGGTTCACGGCTGGGTGCATCGCTTCGGACTTTGGTGAGCATCTTGGTCAGCGGCAGGGTGTGGATGCCCGGGTCGTCGAGCAACGCAACGATTTGTTCGGCGATATCCGCCTGCTGCGCGCTGACGTAAAGGCTTGCGCCAAGCTGGAACATGATGGGGCTGTACACGAGAATCTGGCGATCGTTGCGGGCGCCGTGGGCCATCACTTTTTGGATCACGTGCGGGCTCAGCACGGTTTCGTCCGGTAGGAATATGAACCCGTCTATTTGCGGCACCATCGCTCGAAAAGCTTGCAGTGCTTCCTTGTCTGACCTCACTTCGCGTCGGGTGAGTTCCAAACCGGATTTGGCGGTGGCGGCTTCGAGTTCGTCGATGACGTTCTGCATTTTTGCGCTGCCGACGACGCCGATGCGGTGCATGTTTGGAGAAACGTTCTTCCAGTGGGACAGCTGCATATCGAAGGGCGGGATGGGATTGACCCCGCGATGCTGTTCAGGTGGATTGAAAACTTGCGCGTAAACGATGTCGGTCCCCGTCATTCGGGACGCCAGTTTCAATGCCGGTTCGCCGATGGCTACCACGGTAGCGGCTTGCAAGCCCCAGATGGTGTGTTCGATGCGGCTGGCAGATTGGGGTTGGTCGAGTTCGAACAACGCGTACGTTCGCACCATGCGCGCCGCGAGGGCATCGGTCAGTTCGCGATAGTCGTCGAGATCCCCGCTGACGACAATGGCAATGGGTGGGGGCGGTATGTGGTAGTGCTTGTAGATGGGCGATAGGGGCACGCCGGCGCAACCGGAGGCGAGCAGACAGGCCGCAACCATAGTCCAGCGCTTGGTTCGGCTGTTGCAAGAAACGACGTTGGCAACATCGAGGTTCACGACTACAACCTCATATCCAATCCCAAAAGATAGAAGGCGAAAAACCCCGAAAAACAAAGGGTTTATCGAAGAGAAAGGGTAACGAATGAGGCTACTTTCAGGATGTGACGTACGTCACATCTCGTCGTCGGGGCAAAATAGTCGCCACAAACCGCCGAACCGCAAAACCTCGCCGCTACGCGGGTTCTTACGTTAAGGGCCGTAGGCTTGCTCTGGGAGCCAGGTCACCAAGGCCTCCCAATTAAAGATGATGATCATGCCGATGACTTGCAGGGTGATGAACGGCACCACGCCGCGGTAGATGGTTTTGACGTCTATGCCTTCGGGCGCGACCCCTTTCAGGTAGAAGATCGCGAACCCTACGGGTGGTGTGAGGAAGCTTGTCTGCAGGCACACCGCGAACATCACCGTAAACCAAACGGGGTCGAAACCGAGGTTGATCACCACTGGGGAGACCAACGGCAGAATGATGAGTGTGAGTTCGATCCAGTCGAGAAAGAAACCGAGCAGGAAGGTTGCGAAGAGAATGCAGATGATGATGCCCGTTGCCTCAAAGGGTAAGCTCAGGAGCGCACCTTCGATGAGTTCATCGCCGCCGAGCCCGCGTAACACTAACGCGAACGCCGTCGCGCCCAGCAAGATGCCAAAAATGAACGCGGTCGTCCGCGTCGTTTCGTAAATCACTTCTTTCAAGACCGGACCGTTGAGTTGACGTTTGATGAGCGCAAGCGCTAGCGCTCCGGCGGCGCCAACGCCGGCGGCTTCGGTCGGTGTCGCCAATCCGAAGAAGATGCTGCCGAGCACCGCCAAAATCAGAAAAGCCGGCGGCAGTATGGCGACAAACAGATCTACGATGGCCTGCCAATCGATCGGTTCGTGTTCTCCGGCGGGCGCACCATCGGGTTTCAGCAATCCGTAGCCCAACAAGTAGGTAATGTAGAGGCCGCCCAGCAACATGCCGGGAAACACGGCGCCAAGAAACAAGTCGCCGACGCTCATCGACATGCGGTCGGCCATCAGCACCAGCATGATGCTGGGCGGTATGAGTATCCCCAACGTGCCGACGGCGCACACGGTGCCCGCGGCCAGGGATTTGTCGTACCCCTGTTGCAGCATGACCGGCAAACCCAAAAGGGCCAACAAAACGACGGACGCTCCGATGATGCCGGTAGTCGCGGCAAGCATCAGGCCGATGAGTGTCACCGCGATCGCCAAACCACCGCGAATGCCCCCGAACAGCCGAGCGAAACTTACCATCAGCTGATTGGCGATGCCGGAACGATCAAGTAGCAGGCCCATGAAGATGAACATGGGCAAGGCGACCAGCACCCAATTTTCCATGACGTTCCAGGAACGGTCGACGATGAGCGACGTATATGCCCAATCGATGGTGGCGACCATGTTGAAGTCTACGTTCAATACGATGGCCAATGCGGTGAACAGAACCGATAACCCGCCTAGGATCCACGCGACGGGAAAACCCGTGAACACCAGCGCGATGAAGCTGAAGAACATCAGCAGCGCCAGAATTTCGTTAGGCGCCATCGCGCGCCTCTGGGTTCAGAAACAGGAACGACCAGACTCTAGATAGGCGCGACAGCGTTGCCAGCAACAATAGAAAAAAGCCAGCCGGTAGCATGGCCTTGATAGCCCATCGATACGGAAGACCGCCGGGTGACTGGGATATTTCCCCGAGCTCGTAGCTCGTCACGACGAACGGCACGCCGTAGATGAGCACGACGGCAATGAAAGGCAGCAAGAACAGCAGAATGCCGTAGAGCTCTATCCAAGCTTGCAGGGTTGGCGAAAATTGTTCATGTAGCACATCCACCCGAATGTGCGTGTCGGCCTGGTATGCGTAGCTCAAACCCAGAAGAAATCCTGTGGAATAGATGTGCCACTGAATCTCTTCGAACTCGATTCGACCCTGGTCGAATGCGTAGCGCATGGTCACGTTGAAGACGATGATCACGAGCAGAACGACCCAGAGCCAAGAAGTCCATTGACCGATTCTCACAAGCCAAGGGTCTATCGCGCGCGATAGCGAGGTTTCGGGTAACTCCACTAGAAATCTCGTGGTAGGTAGGCGAGTGCCTTCCAGTGAGCGTAGTTGGCGCGGTAAGCACGTTGCGAGCGCAGTATGGTCGCAAAATCTTCGTCTTTTGCAGCTTCTTCCTCTAGGACGCGCTCGGTGACACGCTGAAGTTCCTTCAAGACGTCTGTTGGTAATCTCTCGGCCGTGACGCCAATGCTAGGAAAACCGGCGATGACCTCGCCTTGCAGCGCTTCGCTGCGTGCGAGGTTGCGCAACACGCCGGCGGTGCAGGCGGTTTCGATGAGCTTCTGATCGGCGGTAGAGATGCCGTTCCAGATATCGGTGTTGATCACCATGTGCGATGCGGTTGAGGGTTGGTGCCAGCCGGGATAGTAGTTGTACTTTGCGACGCGGTTGAAACCGAGCGACTGATCGACGATCGGCAAGGCATATTCCGTGGCGTCGATCGCACCTTTCTCGAGCGCCTGGAAGATCTCACCGCCGGGCAGCATCGTCACGGAAGCGCCGACTCGCTCGATCACTTTGCCGCCAATGCCGGCAAAGCGAATCTTCAGGCCTTCGAGATCGGCGAGCGACTTTATCGGTTCGCGAAACCACCCGGCAGTCTCGGGACCGGTCAACCCGCAAAAAATGGCGTGCATGTTGTGTTCGGCGTAGAGCGCTTGGCCGAGTTCGCGCCCGCCGGCATCAAACCACCAGCCTGCGAACTCCCAGGGCTCCATGCCGAAAGGCACGGCCGCGATCAGTGCTGCGGCGGGAATCTTGCCTTGATCGTAGCCAAGCCAGCTGTAGCCCGCCTCGACCTTGCCGTCGCGCACCGCATCGGTAATGCCGAAAGCCGGAACGATCTCGCTGGGCTCGAAGAT
>CBDTZM010000128.1:0-5900 GCA_965364915.1 uncultured Pseudomonadales bacterium
GATGCGGTGTTGAAGGATCTGATCGAGCTGGAAGGCTACGATGTCATTCTGGAAAGAAGCAGTCTCCTTTACGTAAACTCCAAGCACGACATCACTCGACGTGTTACGGAAAAGTTGAACGAGAAGCGCGAGTAAGAGATTTCCCACCGGTGACCGGACGGTCTTTCACGCTCCGAGAGTTGGCTCGGCACGTCGACGGGCGCGTAGAGGGTGAAGCTTCAAGCATCATCAATGGTCTGGGAAGCTTGGGCACCGCGGTTGCCGGACAGATCAGCCACCTGTCGAGTCCCGCCTACCGTGCCGACTTGCCCGCCACCGCGGCGAGCGCGGTCATTCTGAACGAGGCCGATCTTGCGGCTTGCCCCACCAACGCGCTCGTTGTAGAAAACCCATACCTCGCTTTCGCGCGTATTTCACAGCTTTGGGAACAACTACCGCCGTTGGCGGACGGCATTGCGCCATCGGCACAAGTCGATCCCAGCGCACAAGTTCATGCCAGCGTGGCGCTCGGTCCCGGCGTGGTGATCGGGGCGGAATGTGTGATCGGCGCCGGTGCGAAGATCTATGCCAACACCGTAATCGGCGTACGGTGCAGCTTAGGCGATGACGTACGGGTGATGCCCAACGTAACGCTGTACAGCGGCGTCGAGCTTGGCGCACGGTCGATCGTTCACGCCAACGTCGTCATCGGAGCGGACGGCTTTGGGTACACTCCAGGTGCGGATGGCCGGCTCGAGGCGATTGCGCAACTGGGGGGCGTGACCATCGGTGCGGACGTTAGCATTGGCGCCGGTACCATGATCGACAGAGGCGCCATCGACGACACGGTCATCGAGGAGGGGGTGAAGATCGACAACCACGTGCAGATCGGTCACAACTGTCGCGTCGGTGCCCATTCGATCATCTGTGGTTGCGTGGCCATCGCCGGTAGCACCAAGATCGGCCGCCACTGTGTGATCGGTGGCGGGGTTGGCATAGGCGGCGACAAACCCATCGTGATCTGCGACCAGGCGCTCATTGGTGCAACGACTCACGTAACCGGCTCAATAACCGAACCTGGCGCTTATGCAGGAGGTACCATGCATAATAAGTTGGGTGCCTGGAAGCGTAATGCGTTGAGGTTTCAACAATTGGACGAGTTGGCGAAACGCATTGGCCGCATCGAAAAACGGCAGAACGGATGACGCCAGCCACTATGACTACCGGTGTTGTTGCATGAGTCAGCCATTGACGATCGAGGAAATATTCGAGTATTTGCCGCATCGTCCGCCTTTTCTGTTGCTCGATCGCATCACCGACTTGCAGGAAGGCGAGAGCATCTGCGGTTTTAAAAACGTCACGATCAACGAACCCTTTTTCGCGGGACATTTTCCGGGACATCCGATCATGCCGGGTGTGCTCATCGTCGAAGCCATGGCACAACTCTCGGGCGTACTGGGAATGGCGACGCGTGGTACGCGGCCGGCAGACGGTTCGGTCTTCTATCTGGCGGGCACCGACAAGACACGGTTCAAACGACCGGTCGTTCCGGGCGATCGGTTGGACATGGAGAGTAAGTTGATCGTCCAACGCAAGACGTTGATGAAGTTCGCCTGTCGGGCGTTCGTGGACGACCAGCTTGCCTGCGAGTCGGAAATGCTTTGCGTGGCTCGCCAGCTCTCGTGATCGACGCGCGCGCGATCATCGACCCGTCTGCAAAGCTTGGTAGCAACGTTGAGATTGGACCCTGGACGATCATCGGCGCGGAGGTGGAGATTGGCGATGACAGCTGGGTCGGCTCACACGTCGTCATCAAGGGACCCACGACCATCGGCCGCAACAACAAGATCTACCAGTTTTCGTCGATCGGCGAGGATACGCCCGCTGTCGCCTACCATGGCGAGGCCACTTCGTTGGAGATCGGTGACAACAATATTTTTCGCGAAGGCGTGACCGTGCATCGAGGGATGACACAGGACAAGGGCACCACCAGCGTGGGAAACAATGGGCTGTTCATGGCCTACGTCCACATCGGTCACGATTGCACCGTGGGCGATCACGTCATCATGGCCAACAACGCCTCGGTTTCCGGGCATTGCTTCGTAGGCGATCATGCGAACTTCGGCGGATATGTGGGTGTCCCACAATTTCGCTACATCGGCGCCTATACCCACCTTGCGGGTATGAGCTTGGTATTGAAGGATGTGCCCGCCTATCTCACGGTCGGCGGCAATCCGGCATCCGCGGTAGGCATGAACGTCGAAGGCATGCGCCGTCGCGGCTACGACAAGGAACTCATCAGCCGGCTCAAAGAGGCATACAAGGTGGTCTACCGCCAAGGTCTGACCGTGGACGCGGCGTGCGAAAAGTTGCTCTCGGATCATTCGAACTGCCAACAAATTCAGATGTTCGTCGACTCTATCCGGCAATCTGAGGTTGGCATCATTCGCCCGAGATCGGCACGTCCGGCGTAGGCGATGGGCCTGTCGGTCCGACCATGACCCTCACCATCGGTATCCTCGCGGGAGAAGCGTCGGGTGACAACTTAGGCGCCGGTCTAATGGCTGCGCTCAGACTGCGACACAGCGATTTGCGCTTCGTCGGCATCGGTGGTTCACGTATGCAGGCAGAAGGCCTGGAGCCGTTGGCAAGCATGGAGCTACTAGCGGTCAACGGGTTCAAGGACCCAATACTCAAACTCCCGAAGCTGGTACGTTTGCTGCTGGATTTGCGTAGGTTTTTCAGCGCCAATCCGCCAGCGGTGTTCATTGGCGTCGACTTCAACGTGTTTAACCTCTTGTTGGAAAACCTGTTGAAACGTCGCGGCATTGCTACGGTGCACTACGTGAGCCCATCGGTATATGCGTGGCGGCGCGGGCGGGTCAAACGCATCAGTCGTTCAGCGGATACGTTGTTGGCGCTTTACCCGTTCGAAGCCGAGTTTTACGCCGACACCGATATCGACGTGCGGTTTGTCGGTCATCCCATGGCGGACGCCATTGCACTGGATGCCGGCGATGCAGCGGGTCGCGAGGCTGCTCGGCGCGAGTTGCAGTTAGCCGGTGATGGGCCGCTGATTGCCATTCTCCCCGGCAGCCGTACGAGTGAGATCGAGCATCTCCTGGAACGCTTCTTGGAGGCGGCAACGTTGATTGCCGAAACGCTCGATGGCGTTCGATTCGTCGTCCCCTGTATGCGTAAATCCATCGAGGGGCAAGTATTGGCAGCGTTGGCGTTGCGGCCGTCGCTGGTGGTGAACACCTATCACGGCGATGCCCGGCTCGCGTTGACGGCTTGCGATGCGGCCATCGTCAAGTCGGGGAGCAGTACTCTCGAAGCTATGTTGCTCAGGCGTCCCATGGTCGTCAGCTATCGACTCGGGTACTGGACCGCACTGATTGCCAGATGGATGGTGCGCACCGAGTTCGTCGCGTTGCCGAATATTCTGGCCGGCGAACAATTGGTGCCCGAGTTGTTGCAGGAAGCGGCCACGCCTGAGCGTTTGGCGGAAAATTTGCTCGAACAACTGGACAAGGCGCAGCGCCAACCAGAATACTTAGCACGGTTTGAAGAGTTGCACCGTCAACTCAAGAGAGATGCCAACGAACGGGCGGCGGACGCGGTGGATGCGGTACTAGCCGGACCGTTGAGAACATAAGAGGGCAATGGGGCTGTTTGATGATTGGTCGTGGGGCACCTACCTTACGGCCGGAGTCGATGAGGTTGGGCGCGGTCCGCTAGCGGGCCCGGTGGTCGCTGGTGCGGTGATCCTCACGCCGGGCCACGCCATCGATGGCCTCAAGGACTCCAAACGCCTTAGCGCAAAGCAACGCGAGGCCCTTGCCGATGAGATTCGGGCCAAGGCACTGGCGTTTGGCCTCGGCCGTGCCGAAGTACAGGAAATCGATCGTCTGAACATATTGAGAGCCAGTCACCTCGCGATGCAGCGTGCCGTGCAAAACCTAGGTGTTGAACCCAGGCTGATCTACGTGGATGGCAACCTTCTGCCTAGTTTCGCTTGCCCCGCCGTGGCCGTCGTCAAGGGCGACGTGACGGTTCCCGAAATCAGTGCGGGCGCGATCATCGCCAAGACGATGCGGGATGCCGAGATGTGCCGATTGGCAGAGCGACACCCGGGATACGGGTTCGAGCGGCACAAAGGCTATGCCACGAAGGGGCATCTCGAGGCGTTGCGAAAACTCGGTCCAAGCCCTATCCATCGATTGAGCTTCGCCCCGGTGCGGACCGCGCAGCCACGCTCCGAGGTGCTTGGACTGTGATGTACGGATGGCACGGATGACCGAATTCGTCCACCTGCGGGTCCACAGCGAGTATTCGGTGGCCGATGGCCTGGTGCGCATCCATGAACTCGCTCGGGTCTGCGCTGAGCGCAACATGCCCGCCGTTGCCCTGACCGATCGGGGTAATTTGTTTGGCCTCATCAAGTTCTACAGGGCGTGCGCCGATGTCGGCGTGAAACCCATCGTCGGCGTCGACCTAAAGTTTCGCAACGCAGCAAACGACGCGGTGCGGATAACGGCGCTGGCGTGTAACTCGATCGGCTACCAGAATTTGATCGCTCTCGTGTCTGCGGCATTTGTCTCAACCGACGAACACGGCTTGGTAAATCGGGCGCAAATCATTGCTTACGGCGAAGGGCTGATTCTGCTCTCCGGCGCGCGCGACGGCGAGATCGGTCGTGCCTTGTTGCTGGAACAGGACGCCGCCGCCCGGGAGTTGGCGAGCGCGTGGGCCGATGCGTTTCCGGATCGTTTCTACATCGAGTTGCAACGTACCGATCGCGTAGATGAAGAACGCTATCTTCGCGCCGCGTTAAAGCTCGCCGAGGAATTGTCGCTGCCCGTGGTAGCCACCAACGACGTCTGCTTTATCGACGCGGACGATTTCGAGGCACACGAGACTCGCGTGTGTATCCACGACGGCCGCGCGCTGGATGATCCGAGGCGCGAGCGGCGCTATAGCAGCGCCCAGCACTTGCGTTCCGCCGAAGCAATGGCAGTGCTCTTCGCTGACATTCCTGAAGCTCTAGCCAATACGGTCGAGATTGCCAGACGTTGTTCGATGTCCCTGCAATTTGGCGAGTACCATTTACCCAGCTACCCGGTGCCAGACGGGGTGACGCTCGAGAAATACATCGAGACCACCGCCCGCGAGGGGTTGGCGCGGCGCCTGGAGGCCATTCGCACCCTCGGTTATTACCAGGCTCACGAACCAACGTACGGTGAGCGCCTCGAGTACGAGCTGGGCGTGATCAATCAAATGGGCTTTTCGGGTTACTTTCTCATCGTGATGGAGTTCATCGCGTGGGCGCGAGAACAGGACATTCCCGTCGGTCCCGGGCGTGGTTCCGGTGCCGGGTCGTTGGTGGCGTACGCTTTGGGTATCACGGATCTCGATCCGCTTCACTACGACCTGCTATTCGAGCGGTTGCTGAACCCGGAACGGGTCTCCATGCCAGACTTCGATGTGGACTTTTGCATGGAGGGCCGGGATGCCGTGATCAATCACGTATCGGAACGCTACGGTCACGATGCGGTCAGCCAGATCATCACATTCGGTACCATGGCGGCAAAAGCCGTCGTGCGCGATGTCGCCCGAGTTCAAGGCAAACCTTATGGGCTGGCGGACAAGCTTTCCAAGCTGATCCCCTTCGAGGTGGGCATGACGCTCGAGAAAGCCGTTCAGCAGTCGAGCGACCTGAAGGCTTTCATCGACGAGCAGGATGACGTCGGCGAAATCATGGACATGGCGTACAAACTCGAAGGCATTGTCCGTAACATCGGTCGTCACGCGGGCGGCGTGGTGATCGCCCCCTCGCGGTTGACGGACTTCGTACCGCTGTATGTCGATGAGTTGAACGGCGGGCTGGTTTCCCAATACGACAAAGACGATGTTGAACT
>CBDTZM010000129.1:0-5896 GCA_965364915.1 uncultured Pseudomonadales bacterium
ATCTCTTTGGTGCGTCGCTCGGTGGTGAACGAGGCGAGCCCGAATAGTCCGAGGGTCGCGACAAAGATAGCGAGTACCGAGAACAGTCCGAACATCTGCGCCTGACGGGCCTCCGAACGGTAGAGGGCGTCAAACCGATCGTCGAGAAATTCCCAGTTTACGGGCTCGCCCGGGAACAAGGATTTCCATGTAGCTTCGAAGTGCGCAATCGCGGCCCGATGATCGCCCGGGGCGAGTTTGACCGAAACCGAACGTCCGTAGTTTGCATTGGGCTCGGCGAACACCGTGGCTTTGATCTCGTCGTGCAAAGACGAGAAATGAATATCCTCGATGACACCGACAATGGTTCGGTTGATGAAGACGTCAAGGTCGCGACTCATTGGTTGCCGGATGACTTTGCCGATGGCTTCGTCCGCAGTCCAACCGAAACGCCGCGCCGCGGATTCGTTGAGTATCGCCGCCCCAACGGTAACGGGCTGTTCCTCGCTTGGCATCTCGACACGGCGTTCCGTTGCAGCGAACGCACGGCCGGCGAGGAACTTGACGTCGTAGTGGTCGAACCACTGGTAGTCGACCTTGAGGTCCGACAGACCGTAGACGTTGTCCGCCGTCACCTGGGTGTCTTCGGGTATGTAACCGGAGCCATCGAGGTTTTGCATGCCGGGCACGCGCGACGAGTACACGGCCGAAAGAATATCGGGATGGGATTCGAGTTCTGCCTTCAATGGTTCGTAGGCTTGCCAGAGATCTTGGAAGAACGGCAGTCCGGTCACCAAGTTACGCGTCTTGTCGTAGCCCAACTCCAAGTCCCGGGTGTATTGCATCTGCGCGACCACGACCCCGGTAGCAATGAGCAGTCCGATCGAAGTCGCGAACTGAAACACGACCAAGGCTTTGCGTAGCAGCACGGAGCCCGTAGCCGTATTGTCTCCTTTCAAGACTTGGGCGGGACGGAAACGCGAAAGATAGAAGGCCGGGTAGCTGCCCGCTAACAAGCCCACGATTAGAACGCCGGCGATGAGGATTCCCAGCGTTGCCGGGTCCGTCAACTCCAATGTCAGCGGCTTTTCGAGAAAGGCCGCGAAGCTAGGTAGCGCCATCTCGACCATGGCAATGGCGATCAGCATGGCGATTGCCGTCAACATGACGGATTCGCCGAGGAATTGGTTGATGAGTTGCCCCCGTGTGGCGCCGACAACCTTGCGGACGCCGACTTCGCGCGCGCGTTGCGTGGATCTAGCCGTCGTCAGATTCATGAAGTTGATACAAGCGATCAGCAGCACCACGAAAGCGACCGCGGAAAACGTGTACACGACAGCAATGCTGCCGTTGGCGCGCCATTCCGAATCACGGTTCGAGAGTAAGTGAATATCGGTCAGGTTCTGTAGGTTGAGTCGCGTACCTTCATGAGCACCTTCGCCTCGATGTTTGTCCAGGAATTCCGGAAACCGTGCCTCCAGGGCGTTGGCATCGGCTCCGGCCGGTAGGCGAATGTAGGTGTAGTAGTTGTTGCTACTCCAGCTTTCCAGTTCCTCGGGCCCACGTAGCCCTCGTATCGCCTGAATTGACGCGAGCATCTCGAACGCCATGTGGGTGTTGTCGGGCAAGTCTTCTATGACCGCGGCAACAGTGACATCCATTTGCCCCATGAAGAGCAAGGTCTGACCGATCGGGTCTTCGCTGCCGAAGTAGCGTTCGGCGGCGCGCTCGGTCAAGACGATATTGGTTGGGCGTGCCAGCGCGGTTTCCGGCGTCCCGGAGACAAACGTCAAATCGAAGAATTCGAACACGTTGTCATCCGCTAGGACCAGCGACTCCTCTCGAAACACCTTGTCTTCTCGAGCGATCGAAATACCGATGCCGGCACGCATGATGCGGGTGACGTCTTCGATTTCGTCGAAATCTTCGATCAACAACGGTGCGATCGGCGGCGCGATCGCCGCCAGCTCCAGATCGTTGGAGAAGAAGTCGCGAGTGACCCGGTAAATGCGGTCGGCGTCCTCAAACTGGCGATCGAATGACAGCTCGTAACGGACGAACAGCGTGATGATCGTGCAGCATGCCAGACCGATAGCGAGCCCGATGATGTTGATACCGCTAAAGCGCGGATTGCCGATGATGTTGCGCCAAGCAATCGTGAAGTAGTTGTTAAGCATTTTGTGCCTCGCTGGAGGTGTTGAGCGCAACCACGTTTTCCGCAAGCACCTGCCCATCGAGCAGGTGCACGATGCGCCCGGCATGATCGGCGTGGCTCTGGTCGTGCGTCACCATCACGATGGTCGTGCCATCGTCATTCAGCTGATTCAACAGATCTAAAACTTCCTCGCCGTTCTTCGAGTCGAGGTTGCCGGTGGGTTCGTCGGCCAAGATCAAAGCGGGATTGGTCACGACCGCCCGTGCCACCGCGACGCGTTGTTGCTGGCCACCCGAGAGTTGCTGGGGGCGATGATTGGCGCGATGCGCAATGCCCATACGTTCGAGCACCGCGTCGACGCGTGCCTTGCGATCTGTTGCGTTGATTTTCTGATAGAGCAGCGGCAGGGCGACGTTCTCGGCGACACTAAGCTCGTCGACGAGGTTGAAGCTTTGGAAAATGAAACCGATGTGATTCTTGCGGATTTCCGCGAGTTGGCTTTCGGAGTGGTTGGATACGTCCTCGCCGAGGAACGCGTAGCGTCCACTCGTGGGCGAATCGAGCATGCCGACCACGTTCAAGAGCGTCGACTTTCCGCAACCGGAAGGCCCCATCACGGCGACGAACTCGCCTCTTTCGATCTCGGCATTAATGGCGTTGAGTGCCGTTGTCTCCACATCGCTTGCGCGATAGACCATGGTCAGGTCGTGCATCTCGATCATGTGTATCTCCTTGGTTGTTCGTATCATCGGTCGATGAATAACCGATCGACTTCGATGAAATTGGCGTAAGACGAGACGATGACTTGATCTCCGGGCAGAAGACCTGCCTCCACCTCGATATAGCTGGGGTTACGTCGGCCGAGCTGTACGGGTCGACGCGCGGCCGCATCACCGTCGGGGTTGAGTACGAACACCCATGCTCCTCCGGTGTCGTTGAAAAACGGACCGTTGGGCAGCAACACGGCTTGTTGATTGAGGTCCCCCAACACCAGCCGAAGTTGCAGTGTCTGGCCGCGTCGAATCTCGGGCGGTACGGTATCGACGTAGCGTAGATCCACCTCGAATTGTGCGGCCTGTACCTCGGGATAGATTTTGCTGACTTCGAGCAAATACCGCTCGCCGTCCATGTCGAGCTGCGCCTGTTGGCCCATGCGTACCCGATTGAGATAGAACTCGTTGACGAGCGCCGTTGCCTTGAAACGGTCGACATCGTCTATTTGTCCCAACCGTTCGCCGCGCGCCTTGGACTCGCCGAGTTCGGCGTTCAACGACGTGAGCCTTCCCGCACGCGATGCCTTGATCATCAAGTTGTCGAGGTTGCCGCGCGCGAGCGATAGATTTTTCTCGAGCTGAGCGACCGATGTTTGCAATTGTTCGATCTGGGCCAGACGCACCTTCTCGTCCTGTGCCTGGCTTTCACGAGTGACCCCGCGCCGGGCTTGCCAATACACCAATTCGTCTTTGGAGTTCTCGTACTCGTGCTGGGATAGGAACTGTTTGGCCTCCAACGTTTCGTAGCGATCTATCAAACGCTCCAACCGGCGAATCTGATAGTCGATTTCGATCAGGTCGCCTCTCAGTTTGAGTTTGTTTTGTTCGATGGCGAGTTGCGTGTTACGCAGGTTGTTGAGCTGTTCGCTGACCTGGGCTTCGCGTGCGATGACATCGAGTTGTAGTTGCGTGTTGGACAACTCGATGAGCGGTTGGCCGATCGCGACGAAGGCGCCTTCCTCGACCAGTACCGATTCCACACGGCCGCCGTCGATCGCGTCGAGGTACACGGTATGCTCGGGCTCGACGCTGGCACGCAGCGGAATGTAGTCCTCGTAGGTGCCGCTGCGCACGCTGGCGATGCTGATCCGTTGTCCATCGAGGGTGAAGGAGGTGGAGGTGTCGATGGACACCCACACTGCGGCGATGGCAGCTACAGCCAACCCCACGCCGCCGCCTATGAGCCAGCGTTGCCTGGGTTTTTGTTCGATTTTGCGGTCCATACCGCCGCTGTGGGCGTTCATACCGCATTATCACGCTAGGATCGTGCCAACCTGGTTTTGACGCCAAATCAAGGAGTTACGGATCTCTTAGAGCGAAGAATGTGTTCGTTTTCGTAAACGACTGTTCGATTTCGAACACCCGGTTCGCTACAGTGGCTTACATGATCGACCCAGCGACCATTTTGGTTGTCGACGACGACGAGGACGTGTTGACGGCTGCCCGCCTACTCCTCACGCAGCACTTCGAACAGGTGCTCACGTGCTCGGATCCACAGGAAATCGACCGGCATATGGGCGAGCAACTCATCGATGTCTTTCTGTTGGATATGAACTTCGCGATCGGCAGTAACACCGGTGCTGAAGGGTTGCGCTGGCTGGGCCGGATACTCGAGTCGGATAGCAACGCCGTGGTCGTGCTCATGACCGCGTTCGCGGATGTCAATACGGCGGTTCGAGCGATGCGCGACGGCGCGGCAGACTTCGTCATGAAGCCGTGGCAGAACGACAAGTTGGTTGCAACCCTCAACGTCGCCGTCGCGTTGAGGCGTTCGCGGGCGACGGTAGCGGCGTTGCTCGAGGTAGGTTCCGGCGACGTGTTCATCGCCGATGCGCCGAGCATGCGCAGCGTGTTGCGCGTGGTCGAGCGCGCCGCGCCAACGGACGTCAACGTGCTGATTCGCGGCGAGAACGGCACCGGCAAAGAACTCATTGCCCAAGCTTTGCATCGTGGTTCGTCCCGATGCGGTCAGGTGCTGCTCACGGTCGACTTAGGCGCGGTTGCAGAGGGACTCTTCGAGAGCGAACTGTTCGGCCACGTGAAAGGTGCGTTTACCGATGCGGCGAGTGATCGTGCCGGACGTTTCCAAACGGCAAACGGCGGCACGTTGTTCTTGGATGAAATTGGCAATCTGCCGATGGCAGGACAGACCAAGTTGTTGCGTGTGCTAGAGACTCACGAAGTAACGCCGCTGGGGAGTGACCGCAGCGTGGTGGTGGATGTCAGGTTGATCGCCGCAACCAATCAACCCTTGGAGGAAATGGTTGCAAGCGGATTGTTCCGTGAAGATCTTTTGTATCGTCTGAATACCATTGAAGTGCAGTTGCCGCCTCTTCGAGAGCGGCGCGAAGACATACCTCTGCTAGCGGAGCATTTCCTCATGCAGCATTTGCGCCGCTACCATCTGCCGACGAAGGCGCTGACAGCCGAGGCGCTAGCGGCACTCGAACATCACCGATGGCCGGGTAACGTGCGCGAGTTGTCGCATGTCTTGGAACGTGCGGTGATCATGAGCGAGACCGACGCGCTAGAGCTTCAGGATCTAATGCTACGCGGCTCGGATGACCCATCTGAAACCTCCCTCAACTTAGAGGTGCAGGAGCGACGCATGATCGAAAAGGCGCTGGCTGGCGCCGATGGCAATATCTCGCGTGCGGCAGATGCGCTTGGAATTACGCGAGCCGCGCTATATCGGCGCATCGCGAAGTTCGACCTCGGGTAAACGCATGCGCGCGCATTTCCGTCTCTTCACGATCTTACAGGTACTCGCTATCGTCGCCACGATCGCGCTGCTCACTTTCACGTTGATGAGATACGCTCACGTTGCGGTGCCGCTGCTACTGGGTTCGATCGTGTTGCTGCAGGTGCTGGTGCTGATTCGATTCGTCGAGGCGCACGTGCGCACGTTAGAAGACTTCTTTGCGGCGATGGCGCACGCAGATTTCACCCGCCACTATGTCGAGCGGGGCGTCGACGAAGAACTCAGAAC
>CBDTZM010000130.1:0-5887 GCA_965364915.1 uncultured Pseudomonadales bacterium
ACGTACAGGGAAAACCCACCACGCTCGTCCGGGCTATTGTTAGCGTGCATGATCCCCACTTCTTCTCGCGAGGGATCGGCACTGGTAAGCTTCGCTGCCAACGCCTCGTCGTCTCGGTAGGTTTCGTGGGTAAAGTACCGGCTGACCGGCGGCAACATCGCGGTGACCGGATACAGCGCCTCGACGGCGCGCGTGGTGTGGCCCATGGCCCGATAGGCACCCATGACCGGATTGGTGAGCGACGCCGCATTGTCCAGCCCATCGAACGCCTGCAGCGCAAACCCCGCTGCTTGTTCGCAATGACCGGTAAATCTCTGTAAGTGGTCGGGCCACTCGGTCGCTTTGAACATTGCCAAACCGTCCACCAACGGCTGCCTGTGCGACGCGACCGCCGCGGCAATCTGCGCGACGTCCGGCGGATGCATGTGGCGTCCGGCATGGCCGAGCGCGTCCAACGCGGTCAACAACGGCGGCACCAAGGCCATGGTGGCATCCAGCAACCGATCGGTGTCTGCCCCTTCCATCCCGGGCAATATACTCGTTTTGTCCAACCGGTTTCAGTAGAGTGGATCTTTCGCCTAGTGGAATTGGACATCTGATGACCAAGCCGAGCGAAGCCGTCAACTTCGCCACCCTGGACGCCGAGCCCTACTACTTGCCGCTTGGGGACGAGCTGGAGGTCTTCGACGCCGCCTATCGGGCGTCTCTGCCGGTATTGCTCAAAGGCCCTACCGGGTGCGGTAAGACACGCTTCATCGAGCATATGACGTGGCGCCTGTACCGTGAGACGGCAAAACCCATCGACGTCCCGCTCGTGACGATTTCCTGCCACGAAGACCTTACCGCAACGGATATGGTGGGCCGCTACCTGTTACAGGGCGACTCGACGGTGTGGAGCGACGGCCCGCTCACCAGGGCGGTGCGCACCGGCGCGCTTTGCTATCTCGACGAAATCGTCGAAGCGCGCAAAGACACGACAGTGCTCATCCATTCCTTGACCGACCATCGGCGCATCTTACCGATCGACAAAACCGGCGAACTGATTTCCGCACACCCGGACTTTCTGCTGATCATCTCCTACAACCCGGGCTATCAAAGCGTGCTCAAGGACCTCAAACCCAGCACCCGTCAACGCTTTGTGAGCCTCGAGTTCGACTATCCGGATCGCCAAAGTGAAGCCGAGATCGTCGCTGTCGAATCCGGCATCGACCTCGCCCACGCGGAACGTTTGGCCGTCATCGGCGAGAAGGTCCGCAACTTGAGTGAACACGGCTTCGAAGAGGGCGTGAGTACCCGCCTGCTGATTTATACCGCGGCGCTGATCAACAAAGGCATCGATCCACGGCGCGCCGCCCAGATCGCCATCGTCGCAGCCGTCTCGGACGATCGCATCGTACAGAAAGCCATCGCCGATATCGTCGACACCGTTCTGCCGTGATCGCACTTGCCGATGTCGAACAGGAGCTTGTGCTCTTTGTGGAAGGCATCGCCGGACAGTTTCTGCACATCAAGCCAACCGAGGAGTTCCACTCCTCGCGATTGAACATTGCGCTCGAGGGCAACGCGCAAACTCAAGACACGTTGTTTCTACCCGATGCCGTCGACATCGAACTGCCCAGCGTCTACCGTGTGCTCGCACTGCAACAAATCGCCAAGCGGGAATTCGGCAGCTTTCAATTCAAGCTGGAGGTCGCTCGCCAACGCATTGCGCAACTCGCCGAGCAACCGATACCCGAGTTGGTCGGACGGCCCAGCGACCGCACGCTCTTCTATCACCATTTCCCCTACCCCAAACTTGCCGCAGATCTGTTCGCCGGTTTCGAGACCGTCCGCGTCAACGCACATATGCTCCGCGCCTACCCCGGTATTCGCCGGCATCTCGACAGCTACCACGCGCACCAACGGGATCGCGGGTTGTCGATCGATAGTCCCGCGAGCCTCATTTTGCAGAGATACCAGGTCGGGTTACCCGCCGCTACCCATCAAGAGCAGGCAATCTACGCGCTGGCCGATACGTTGAGCCAAGGCGATCGGGACGTCTACGATTCGGCGCAGGCGACCCATACGGCATACCAGTTCGTCAGTTGGATTGAACCCACAGAGGAGTGGGTAGAGTTCGAGGAGACTTCTGCCGAGTGGACGACGCGCGAAGCCCGACTGGAAGATTGGCAAGAAGAGCTGAAGGCGCTCGACGCCTCGCTGCTAGCGGTGGAGATGGAACAAAGCGAAGAGGTCGATGCGTTACTCAGCGAAAACGCCGGCGGCACGATTCGCGAGGAGTCGATCGACATTAAATCGCTGGTCAATCAGCGCGATCAGTTGGCACGGCGCCTCGATATGGAACGCTCCGCAATACGCGATGCGCTCGGCGATATCAATCCGGCTGCGCGTAGTTATCGTTACGATGAGTGGGACTACCTGACCCATCGCTACCTCTCGAAATGGTGCCGGTTGTTCGAAGTCCCGATCGAACCCAAGGGTGACGAAGACTTGGACGCGCTGAAATCTGCCGTACAGAACTGGCGCTATCCCGTACAACAACAACTGGAACAGATAAAGCCGCTCGGCTACCAACGGCTTCGCCGTCAACCGGATGGCGACGAACTCGATATCAACGCCATCATTCTCGCACGGCAAGACGTCAAGGCCGGCCAGTCACCGGACGACCGGCTATACAGCCGCCGCGAGCGCGTCCATCGCGATGTCTGTGCCGCTTTGTTGGTCGATCTTTCGGCGTCCACTGACGACCCTATCGAAACACCCGAGCCATCATCTGCCGCCGGCCCGCACGAACCGGTGCCCAATCTACGCGATCCCTACGACGACGATCCGTCTCACTGGGCAGCCGAGCCGGAGCCCGAAGTTGCGAAGCGGCGCATCATCGACGTGCAACGAGAATCGGTGCTGATCATGGCCGCCGCGCTCGAACAGCTCGGCGACAGTTACGGCATCTATGGTTTTTCCGGTTATGGCCGCGAATGTGTGGAGTACTTCGTCGCCAAAGACATTCGCCAGAGCTTGAACCCACGGACGATCGCAGCCATCGCCGCCATGCAGCCAAAACGCAGTACCCGCATGGGCCCTGCCATACGCCACACCGTGCGGAAACTGGCCGATTCGGGCAACGCCTTGAAGGTATTGTTGGTTATCAGCGACGGGTTTCCCCAAGACAGCGACTACGGCCCCGAGCGTGGCGACCACGAATACGGTCTGCAGGACACCGCCAAGGCCTTGCATGAGGCCCACCAGAAAGGCATTGAAACCTTTTGCGTTACGGTCGATACATCGGGACACGACTACCTGAAACGCATGTGCCCCGACTCGCGCTACATGGTGATCGAAGACGTGGAGGACCTACCCTCAGCGCTGTCGAAGGTTTACACCGCCCTGACGGGTTGAGCGCCTGCGGCCGGGCCGCGGATCAATCGTCGCCCATACCAATCAGCAGCAGCAACCAGGTGAACATGTTGTAGATCGACATGTACAGGGTGGTGGTCGCCCGAATGTAGTTGGTTTCGCCGCCGTGGATGATCGCACTCGTCTGCCACAGGATCAGACCGCTCATCAACAGCACGACCGCCCCGCCCATAGCGCCGTAGAAGGCGCTCAGATCCAAGAACCAACTGAGCATCACCACGCCAAACAGGGCGACCATACCGACCATCAGAAAACCCGTCAGAAAACTGAAATCTTTGCGGGTTATCAGCGCAAAAGCCGAAAGACCGACGAATGCCGCGGCCGTGCTGCCCAGCGCCATGCTCACGATGTCTCCGCCGTTGGGCATCTGCAGATAGAATCCAATCACCGGACCGATCGTGAAACCGAGAAACCCGGTGAAGGCAAACACCCAGAAGAGCCCCCAAGCGCTATCGGCCGTTTTGTGTACCGCGTAAAGCAGGGCAAACCACCCCAGCAACGTCCACAGCCCCAAATAGGGGGCGTTTATCGCCATCGCGACGTAGGCCATCAGCGCGCTGAATGCCAACGTCATGCCTAGCAACATGTAGGTGTTACGCAGTACTTTGTTGACCTCGATGGCCGTTGCACCACGCGCAGCAATTACATTCGGTTCAGCCATGTTCGGGCCTCAAAGTTTCAGTCATTACTAGGTATATAGGGAATCTCGGCCGGTTTTTCAAGTGCACTGGTCGCAACCGCACCTACTCCAACAATCTCCGCACACAATCCTCAGCACTCAGCTCGCCGTCGAGCAGCTTCTTTACCGTCTCGACGAACGGTGCCTCGAGCTGTTCGGCGCGGGCGCGGGCGGCGAACATCTGTGTGGCGCGCACGCCTTCGGAGACCATGACCGTGCTACCCAGCGCCTCTTGCAGCGTTTGGCCGGTGCCCAACAACTCTCCCGTGCGGCGATTGCGGCCGTGCGGCGACGTCGCGGTCACGAAGAGGTCACCGACACCCGCGGGACTCAAGGCAGTTTTCGGATCGGCGCCGAGGTGCTCGAGCAGCCGGCAGCCCTCGGTAAAGCCAGCAGTGAAGATGGCCGCTTTCAAGTTGTCGCCGCCCAAACCGCTGACTTGTTTGAGCCCATCAGAGACACCACAGGCCAACGCGATGACGTTTTTGAACGCACCCCAAAGCTCGACCCCCAACGGATCGTTGGCATACCGGACTTGAAAGGTCGGCGTGGACAACGCCCCGGCAACCTGCTGCGCAATGGGTTCTCGTTCGCACGCAACCAGTGCCGTCGTCAAAACGCCGGCAGCCAACTCCGGAGCAATGGTCGGCCCGGTCATCACCGCAACGGCATTCGCCGCGCCCGCCTTGTCGAGGCGCTCATGCATGGCTTCGGACACGAGTTGCTCGCCAGGCGCCAGCCCTTTGGCAAGATCGAGCAGTATCTGGCCCGGTGTCAGCAGCTCGAGGATATCGTCGACCACGGATAGTACGATGTGTGACGGCAACGCCAGCGCGATGATCTCAGCGCCTTGCAGCGCAACGTCCAGGTCCATCGTGACCTGCAAGCCGGGCAGATCGACGTTGGGCAGATATTTAACGTTGATCCCGGTCGCGCTGACACTCTCGAAGACCTCGTCCTCGACCGTCCAACCGTACACCGACTTGGCATTAGAGACCCAATTACACGCCAGTGCGGTGCCGAAGTTACCGAGCCCCAAAACGGCTATATCAGTCATCGAGGCTCACCCGCGGACCTACGCTCCAAATCCAGCCAATGTAATCACTCTGCGGTTCCAGATCGTATTTGGCAGCATAAACGCTACGCACGCGGTCGATGTGTTGCGGTTCGCTCACCCGCGTCAGAGTTGCCTGATAAATGTCGTCGCCAACCTTGAGCACGACATCCGGATCGTCCATGACCCAGCCCGGCCAGTTCTTCGTGTCCGGTGCGGCAGCGCCCACATAGAGGTCTCCCTGGAAATCCGCGCACCAAATCGTGACGGAGTGCGGAACGAAGTATGGGGTGGCCACCTCGATGGCGATCTCCCTATGGTCTTGGACAAAGCCCCAGTCATCCGGAAAGGGTTGCAGCGTGCCGCTCAGCCAAAGTCCAGGAGTCCTGTTCTCCGGTTCACAACCGGTAAGCGCCAAAATCGCTAAGATCCCAACTATCTTGTTCACGCCGACCTCCCACTGTTCGCCCGCCCTACATTGTATAGCGCCCTCGGCGCTTTGCGTCTATCTTGGAGAGCTAGGTTTGGATGGGACACACATGAAAGCCGTATTCTGCGAAAAACTGGGTTCGCACCATGACTTGGTCACGCGTGAAATCGATTCGCCGGCCGCACCGGGCGAAGGCGAGATAACGGTCGCCTTGCAGGCTCGAGGCGTTGCGTTTACCGACGTGCTCATGATCCGCGGTGAATATCAAGTCAAACCCGACCTACCTTTCATCGTCGGCGGTGAAGGG
>CBDTZM010000131.1:0-5853 GCA_965364915.1 uncultured Pseudomonadales bacterium
CGACGTAGGCGATGACGGCGGCGTCGTCCACCAGACCGATCCCGACAATGAAATCCGGAATCAGATCGAACGGCACAACGAAGTAGAGTACCGCGGCTGCGATGGCGACGATCGAGTGCATTGAGATGTTACGATAGTCGCCGTTGACCCAGGCTCTAAGCATGGCGACGAGCAATCCAAGTTCTTCACGCACGGTCTGGAACCGCGCCGACGGCTGACCGCCGGTACCGGCAAGCTTATGCGCCGCTCTGGTCGATAAGGCGAGCACTTGGTCAGGGGACTTCAAGAGTTCGGCCGCCCTGCTCTTGTACCGCCCGAATCCGGACGGCGGTTTTTTCATGACTTGCAGAAGTTGAGAATCCAGCGACCGACCTGATTCTCATGCGTGTCGTTCGCCAACGATGCCATGCCCTTCTCGAAGGTCCCGGACCCCAACAAATCCTGGCGCATTTTCATCAGATCCACGGAATAGGGCTTTTGGAACTCGGGGTGGCCTTGAAACGTCAGAACATGATCACCCCACACGAATCCCGCGTGTGTACAGAAGGCGTTCGTGGCGATCGGAATCGCCCCTTCGGGCAGCACGGTCACTTGATCTTTGTGGCTCGAGAGTAACGCGAACTCATCGAGCTTGGGATCCAACCAAGGCGCATCGCCGAGCACCTCGCTCGTGTGCACTCCAACCGCCCATCCCGACGCTGCTTCCGTACGGCCTCCGAAAAAGTGGGCGATGAGCTGATGCCCGAAACAGATGCCGATGATCTTGCGCTCCGCGGCCAGCGCACGGCCGACGAAGTCCACCAGCGGCGGAATCCACGGTAAATCGTCGTACACGCTCGCGCGGCTGCCGGTAATGACGTACGCGTCGCACGCGCGCGGATCCGGATAGCGCGCATCAGCAGCAACATAGGTTCTGAACTCCAGCGAATCGCCGTCATTCGCTGTGTCGAAGAGAGACTGGAACATGCTGGGATAGTCGCCATGGCGCGGTTGAAATTCCTCGTTTACCTCATCGGCCTGGAGTATGCCGATGGTTAGGCGCGCCGACTCACCCATCAGATGATTTCAAAATATCGTTCGAGCTGCCAACTGTTGAGATTGCGTTCGTATTCTTCGCATTCCCAGTAGCGAGACATCACGAAATGATCGACGAACGCATCGCCCAAGATCGACCGCGCATGCGCCGAGCCATCGAGGCGTTCGGCGGCTTCTCTGAGCTGCCGCGGAAAGCGCTGCGCGGCCGGTAGCGTTGCTTCGACGTCGTAGGCATTGCCGACCACCGGTGCGCCCGGCTCAAGCCCTTCTTCAATACCGTGCAGGCTGGCCGCCACCACCGCAGCGGCGACCAGGTAGGGATTGGCATCCGCACCGCCCACCCGACACTCGATGCGCTGGCTACCGGCACCGCCACCAATCACGCGGTTAGCGGCGGTTCGATTTTCGATCCCCCAGGTGGCGGCGGTTGGCGCCCAAGCACCTTTGACGAGCCGCGTGTAGCTGTTGATCGTCGGTGCCAACAACGCCAGGTACTCGGCAAGATAGGTTTCGAGGCCCGCCACCGCTTGGCGCTGCAATTCGGACATGCCCGTTGCATCCGCCTCGTCGAAAAATCGATTGTCCCCTGCCTGATCGAGCAAACTGAAATGGTAATGGCCGCTTTGTCCAGGGACGTCCATAGACCACTTGGCCATGAACGTCGCGATCAACTCCTGTTTCTGAAAGAACACCTTGGCAAACGTCTTGAAAAGATTGGCCCGATCTGCTGCCTCCATACCATCGCGGGCTTTGAGCGCCGCCTCCCAAACACCTGGACCGGTTTCGCAGTGCAACCCCTCGAGGTCACAATCGAGTGACTGACAGTAGTCCAACAGCCCAGAGAATCGATCGGATTCGGTGGAGGCTCGCAGTATCGAGTAGCCAAAATTGCCAGGTGTCAGCGGCCTCAGGTTTCGGTAGCCCTTATCCCTGATGCTATGGGGTGTTTCCGCAAATACGAAAAACTCATACTCGAAACCGGAACGCAACGTCAGCCCATGAGCGTCCAGGCGCGCCAGGACCTCAGTCAAGCGACTGCGGGGACAGATCGGATGCGCCGATTGTCCTTCACCCACAAATTCACCGATGAAATAGGGACAGGCTTCGTCTGCCAGCCAACGTTCGGTCTCGACCCGCAAACGAAATTGAGCGTCCGGAAACCCGGTGTGCCACCCAGTGAACTGGCTCTGCGAGTACAGCTGATCGTCGACGTCCCAGCCAAATACGCAGTCGCAGAAACCACCCCCCTTTTCCATGAGCCCGATGAATTTGCCCAAATTCACGTATTTGCCCCGGATGACACCATCTATGTCGGTCACCCCAAGCTTCACGCGGGAGACCCCGCGCTCGCGGTATTGCGCCAATTTCTGCTCCAGGAGGCCTTCGGTATCGATCACGCTGTCAGACTCGCCCATATCCCACCCTGTGGATAACTCTGAGGATAACTTGGTGAAACCCCCGCCAGTTGACAGAATACGGAATAGACGATTTTCACGCAAAATTTCGTCGTCGACGGATAAAGTTAAATAAAATCAATTAGTTATGAAGACACTAGCGCCGCTCAGGAAGGTCGAAATCGGGACATCGAAGCGAAAGCGCAACAATCCTTGCAAATGTGCATAAGAAATGTGTTCTAACGAGCCTTCACTGCCTCGTTAGCCACCGACGTGTTAGCATCCGTAGGTTGACGCGTTAACGCCCGGTAGAATGATGAGTCGACGCCATACCTTGAGGTAACAATCCGTTGGACAGCCACAGAGTCAATCTGTTGGACAATCGAACGGTTCGCTACTCGTCGACCTGCTGGTCTTCAGGCAGCTTAACTGCGACATCGGCAGTGGTTATCGGCGACAATTCGGTGAATATCGCGGGGTCTAACTGCCACGCTTCATCGTCATCGCTCCACTCCACATCGTAGGCAGCTTCCGCCTCGCTGGCGAACCCGGGAACCGCCCAAAGCGCCAGTACCAATAGGCCAACGCCCTTAGCGAGATAGCTGCAGCGACCAGTAAATTCGCGAACCTTCATCCTCTAGCCCTCCTGTGCGCTTAGTCGTCAACGGGATACTCCAGCTGAGCCGACTGGTTAGGTTGGGCAGGATCTCCAAATCCCACCCGATACCGACGTTGGTCAACTGGGCCCACGTCGGGGTTAGCTGGTTCTTTTGCACCGCATACGCTGTGTCGGCAAACCAAACAAGCTCGCCAACGGGAAGAGGAAAGTGCAGCCCGAGACTAACATATGCACCCTGGTCCGCCATGTACGTGCCAGGATCGAATCCGCGTAGGTCATTGGCTCCACCGACACCAAGCCTCAAGGTACTCGGTAGCTGCGAACCGGAAAGTTGCCCAGCAGCGGATAGCGAAACTTTCTGCTGACCGCCAACGAAAGGAAGGTCGACGGGCCACCACACACGTCCACTTGCGCCGAGCCGCCAGAACTCGCTGTCTTGTCCCGGCACTGCCCCGGAACTCACGCGGCCTACATCGAGCGACATGCGCCCCTCGACTGCCAAATTGGTCGCAAAGGCGATGGGGTTGATGGCGTCCCACACGCGATGCGCGCCGATGCCAAACCTCATGTAGTAGGCCTTCTGATCTTCAAACCCGTCTCGGGCGATATCGTGGGACCCGGTACCCAGCCATAGGTCGCTGCCGCGCGCCCGTGTGTGTACCAGCGTGCGCGACGCCGAAAGGTCGATCAGCAAGCTATCGCTATCGACTTCTGGATTCGATTGCCAACTGAAGTCGTTGTTGGAAACGCGAATCCGTCCTTGATAACGCCGGGAAATAAACGGCGTTCGGTAGCCGACGGAGATATATGTCTGATCGCTGGGGTCGACGGTGTTCATCATGCGCACGTCCAAAGCATCGCCGCGACCTATCGGATTCAGCCAGCCAAATTGTAACGATACGCGTTCTCGCCCAGATTCTTCATTGGCGTCGTTGTCGATGCGCACCAAGCCACTCCAGGCTTTCGCTTCCAGAACTTGTAGGTTCAGCTGTGTCTCGCCGACGTTGGCGCCCGGCACGAATGCAGCGTGAGTAGAGAACCCCGGCAGGGTGTTCAATTCGTAAAGCTTGGTTTCGACCATTTGCCGCGTCAGCGGTTTACCGATCAGATCTGCAAACGCAGCCTCGGCTAGGTTCGTCTGACCACCATCCACCGCGACCGAGCCCAAGCGGCCGGGCAATACTTGCAACCATACGTTGCCATCCTCAACCGCTTGGCTGGGAACGAAAGCGACGGCCAGGAAATAGCCCATCGCACGATAGTATTCTTGTACCCGCATCGAGACCTCTTCGATCTCCTTGATCGACACGCCACGCCGTGACTTCTGCCCGGCGATGAGCTCGTTGAGGTCGTTGATGTCCGCGTTGGTCAGCCGCGCACCGCCGTCGTGCACGCCGACCGCGGCCAAGAAGCGTCCGATCTCGTCGAGTTCATCGCCGTTGAAGCCATGATCGGCTACCCCGTTGCGGTCTCGAATTTCTTCGAGTGCTTTTGCGATGACACGTTGCACTTCGTCGGCATCGATCCCAGTCGTCGCATCTGGAAGACGTACGCGTATCGCGCTGACTTGCAAGCGTGGGCTCGTATTGGGGTTGGGGTCTCGCTGGGCAACCGGCGGGATGGACCCGGCTCCCGCAAAGGCGTTCGCGGTCAACGCAAATATGGCGACGATCATGACCGTGGCGAGCGCCAGCTTAGGCCACAGTCTGTCCTTGCGTCCTTGGTCGGGCTCGCGCTCCGCATGAAAATTGCGCTTCGTCACCTCTCCCCGGGGTTGCGTATCATCGTCTGCTACATACGGCACAAAATTGTCGATAATCTGACGGCGTGCCTCTCGGTAGTCGATTCGACTCAGCTCTCCGGCTGCAAACGCTTTGGCCATCCGGCGCAAACGCTGTGACTCCGGAGCCAACTTCAACAATTTCACGAGACCTCCCGCACGAGACGAAATCCTGTCAGCAAGTCCGGTGTGCCCTCGTGAACACGCGCCATGTCGAGCACGCAGTTCTGAATGGGATCGCTGTAGGCACCGCCCAGCGCACGCAGTCCGTCCTCGGTGACCACCCATTCCTGTACATTGCCAAGCATGTGCAACAAGCCATAGGCGTTGGCTTTCCCTGTGTCCGCGGCGACCGGCTTGATACCCCTTTGCACGCCGCCGGCGCTGACCAGGCAGTTGCGGTTGGGGTCCGGATCGCCCTGTGCGGCAGTCAGCCACTCTTGCAACGTCGGTAATCGATACACGTAGCCTGTCTGGTCGCTCAGCCATGTCGCGTATGTTTGAGCATCATTCAAACTCACACCCGTCACCGGCAATGAGCCTTCATCGGTATGGGCGCACACGTCAGAGGCTCGGCAAAAAGCGGCAAAATGCTGCCAGGTAACCTCGTGCTTGGTGATGGCGAAGCGCCCATCACCGTCCGGCTGCGGAATCACGACCAAACGAGGGCCGGGGTCACCATCTGTTACCTCATCGATACAGTAGCTGCCGCGTCCAACTTGCGCGCCGTTGCCGACGAGGTAGCGCATGCCACAGGGATCGGCGGCTACGGTGTTCAATCCGGGTAATTCGCCAAAACGCTGCTCCGCGCGTTGCAGCAGGATCGTCCCGCGTTCAGCATCTATTTCGGCAAGGCGCTGCACGCATTCGTCTATGCGCCGACCGATCCTCACGCCGGCGGCTGGCGCTAGAGCGGAGGCAGCAATCGCATGCTTGTGGGTTAGATCTGCAATCGCGTCGATATCGAGACGCAGACAGGACCGGTCTAGCTGAGCGCCAAGTTCCTCCACAAAGGAGGCATCGAC
>CBDTZM010000132.1:0-5848 GCA_965364915.1 uncultured Pseudomonadales bacterium
GCCTAACGCTCGACGATCTGACAGCGGTGGTGGACGAGGCGCACAAGCTGGGCGTTAAAGTGCATAGCCATCTCTACCAGCCAGATGCCATTCGCGATGCGTTAACCGCGGGTGTGGACGTGTTACAGCACGTCGGCTCGGCGCGCACGCCACGCTACCCGGATGACTTGCTCGCGACCATTGCGCACAAACGGATACCCATCGTGCAGACGGTGTCCCACCGCATATGGGTGTACCCGGCGACCCTCGCGTTTCCCGCGCGGCTCAGTGACCCGCGTTTACAGCGAGATATGCCGGCCGACGTGTATGCCGAGCTACAGCGATCGTTTCAGGACATCCACCGCCTGAGCTATTTCGCCAACATCGGTGAAGAGACGCGCAACGCCGAGCGCGCGGGGTCCCAGTTCATCGAGGCGGGTGCTTACATGGGTGTCGGAACGGACGCCGCGAGCCCGCTCAACTTTCACATGGAGGCGATGTGGCGGGAGATGGCGGCCCTTGTGGACCTCGGCATGACGCCGATTCAGGTGATCTCTGCGGCCACCAAGGTCGGCGCTGAGATCATCGATCGCGAGTCGGAGCTCGGTACCCTGGAACCCGGCAAGCTCGCCGATCTGATTGTCGTCGACGGCAACCCGTTGGCCGATATCAACGCCATGAAAACCGTGGTGTTGACCATGGTAGATGGCGTGCCCTGGTACGACGCAGACGGCTTTGCATTGTCGGGTGTTGCCGACGTCGGTCGTGCCTATGACCGATGAGCATACCCGCAGCCCGGTACCGGAATCCTCTGCGGTAGGTGGTCTGCAGATAGGTCTCATTTGCATCGGCATCGCGATCACGCTGCCGAGCCTATATACCGGCGGCGAGCTTGCCAGGGGCTTGGGGCTTGCCGATGCGGCGCTGGCGGTCGTGGTCGGTGCCCTAGCGCTCAGCGTCATGTCGGTACCGGCGGCCGTGGTCGGTGCTCGCACCCGGCTGTCGAGCTACATGATCATAGAGCACGTGTTTGGTCACGTCGGCGCCAAATTCATCAATCTGGCCTTTGGCATCGTGCTGCTCGGTTGGTACGCGGTCACGGCAGAGCTGTTCGGCCGAACGTTGTTCCTCGCAGCAGCGGAAGTCGGTTGGTCGGCAATTCCCGAATGGCTGTGGGTCGTGATCAGCAGTGCAGCGGTCGTGACGACGACGATATACGGTTTCAAGGCCATCGACCGTCTTGCGCTCTTTGCGGTGCCTCTGCTCGGCTTGTTTTTGATCTGGATTGTCGCGCAAGCCTTGGAAGTTCAGTCACTGCCTGAGCTGCTCGCCATCGCACCGGGTCAGATGTCCTTTGCCGACGGGGTGTCCGTCGTCATCGGGGCGATGATCGTCAATGTGGTGTTGCTGCCCGATTTCACGCGCTATGCGCGCACCCGACGCGATTGCATCGTCGCTTCGTTTATGGGCAATGGCGGCGGGGTGATCATCTCGACGGTTCTCGCCATGGTTCCGGCGCTGGCGCTCGGCATGCTCGATGCGATGAGCTACATGATGGCGCTCGGGACGACGGCGGTCGCGCTCATCGTGTTGGTTTTTGCTACTTGGACGACCAATGGGGTCAATCTGTACTCCACGGGTCTCGTGGCCGGTAGCGCCCTGCCGTCGGCGACGTACGGCCCCATCGTATTGGTCTGCGGCGTGCTCGGCACTGGGCTTGCGTTGATCGGCGTGGCCGACCGGCTTGTCACCTTCCTCATCATTCTCGGGCTGGTCGTGCCGCCCGTGGCAGGCGTCTATTTGACACGCTACTTCCTACTGGGACGGCAAGACTTCGGGCAAGCTCACTTCGATGCGCGCCCCGCCGTCGAGGTACCGGAACTACTCGCCTGCGTTGTCGGTGGTGGTGTTTCTGCCTGGGCTTGGGCCGTCGATCTGTCGTTCACCGGCATCGTACCGGTGGAGTCACTGGTGTTGTCGAGCTTGTTGTACCTTGGTTTTGACAGGCTGCGGGCCGCAAGACCCTCGCCTGAGGCCTTTTCTTGACGCTGCGTCTCGGTATCGATGTCGGAGGTACCCACACCGATGCCGCGCTGATGGACGGCACGACGGTCGTGCATTCCGTCAAGTCGCGAACGACGCCGGATATTGCCGGTGGCATAGAAGCGGCGTTGCAAGCCGTGTTGGAAGGTGGCGGCCGTCCGTCGGACCAGATCGGAGCGGTGATGATCGGCACGACCCAGTTCACCAATGCCGTTGTCGAGCGCCGTGAGCTGACCGAAAGCGCGATCGTACGAATCGCCTTGCCCTCGGGGCGCATGGTACCCCCCAAGGTCGATTGGCCGGACGACCTTGCGGCCGCGACGGGCGATCACGTTTACATGGTGCATGGAGGCCGGCGGTTCGATGGACGCGAGTTGGCGCCGTTGGACAACGCAGAAATAGACAAGGTCATCGAGGATATTGCGCGTAAGGAACTCGACGCGGTCGCCGTGGCCTCGGTTTTCTCCCCCGTGGACGCTGAACCGGAACGGCTGTTTGCCGAGCGTCTCGCGATGCGCTTGCCGGATATTCAGGTCGTGCAATCGCACGAGATTGGCCGCATGGGGTTGTTGGAACGGGAAAATGCGGCGCTATTGAATGCAGCGCTGCTGGCGTTCGCCAACCGCGTCGTCACGTCTTTTGAAGCGGCGCTTGAAAACCACGGGCTCAACTGCCCGTTGTATGTCAGTCAGAACGATGGAACCCTCATGGCGACGGACTTTGCCCGACGCTTCCCGGCACTAACCTTTGCCTCGGGCCCCACCAACTCCATACGCGGCGCAAGTCTTCTCACGGCACAGCAGGATGCCATCGTTGTGGATATCGGCGGGACGACGTCCGATGTCGGCGTGCTCAGGGGCGGGTTTCCGCGGGAATCCAACCTCGGTATCGAAATCGGCGGAGCGCGCACCAACTTCCGCATGCCCGACATATTGGCCATCGGCCTCGGGGGTGGCAGCCATGTGTCTGCGGACGGTATCGAGGTTGGCCCGCGATCGGTCGGCTACCGGTTGGTCGACGACGGCTTGGTGTTCGGCGGCGACACGCTCACGGCCACCGATATTGCCGTCGCCGCGGGCTACTTGGACCTTGGCGACAAATCCCGAGTGAAACGGCTATCCGCTACCGCGGTCGAAGCGGCCGTTGTCTGCATCCACCATACGATCGATGCGGCGATCGACCGCATGCGCTCGAGTCGTGATCCGGTCCCGGTCGTATTGGTTGGTGGCGGCGCGGTTTTGATCGATAGAAAGCTTGCCACCGCCTCGGTGTTGCATCGCCCCGATCATGCCGACGTTGCCAACGCCATAGGCGCGGCACGCGCCGAGGTCGGGGCAGAGCTGGAGCACGTCTGCGCGGTACGTGACCGTCAAGCGTCGCTCGAGGCGCTAACGGCCGCGGCGCGCGATAAGGCTGTTCAGGCGGGGGCCAATCCGGACGATCTGAGGGTTGCCGACGTCGAGGAAACGCAGATCTCCTACATGGCGGAGGATACGGTGCGCATACGAGTCAAGGTAGTGGGTGCATTGCTGCTGGCAACGCAGGAACCGTCACCATGACGTTGAAGTCGATCGATCATCATCAGATCGCCGATCTCTGCCGCGGCTCGGTGTTTTTGGCAACCGGCGGTGGTGGCGATCCTTACGTCTGCCAGCTGTTGGCGGAACAGGCGTTGAAGACATTTGGTGCGGTCGAGCTGACCCCGCTCGAACAGGTGCCGGACGATGCGGTCGTGGTGTCGTTGGGGGAGGTGGGTGCACCCACCGTGAGCCTCGAACAGCTTCCGGTCGGCGATGAGGTCATCCGGGTGCTCGAACGATACGAGGCCTACACGGGCCGGCAAACGACACACATCGTCTGCTTCGAGGTTGGCGGAGCCAACTCGGTCGTGCCGCTCATAGCAGCATCTGCACGGCGTATGCCGGTCATAGACGGGGACGGCATGGCGCGCGCGCTCCCGGAAGCACAAATGATGACGTTTGCGATCGAAGGTATCTCGCCGACACCGGCGGTCGGGCTCGATTATCGCGGTAACACCGTGATGCTCGAAACCGATGATCCGTTACTGTACGAGCTGCAAATTCGCGGCCTGGCGATGGCCATGGGCGGCATGATCTTCACTGCGGAACACGGCATGAGCGGGACAGAGGCCCGACGCGCGACCGTGCCGGGGACGCTCTCGTTTGCAATTGAAGTCGGCCAATTGTTGGCAGCCCATCGAGGACATGCAGACGCCATGCTGCCGCATCTGATCCAGCTATTCGCTTCGTCGATCTACGGCGAAGTGCGCCATCTCTATACCGGCAAGGTCACGGATCTCTCGAAAAGGGTAGTCCATGGCTACGATGTCGGCGAGGCGCGCCTGGAGCCGTTCGATGGGCAAGGCGAAGCGATGAGGATTGCGATCAAAAACGAATATCTGTTGGCAACGGTCGGTGAGAGGGTCGTCGCCTCGGTCCCTGATCTGGTCTGTATGGTCGACCACGAGACCTCGACGCCGATCAACTCGGAACGGTTACGTTACGGTCAACGCGTAACCGTCATCGGCATCGGGTGCCCACCGCACTTTAGAACGCCCAAAGCACTCGCCGTGGTTGCGCCCCGATGCTTTGGCTTCGACCTAGACTACGTACCGATCGAGGACCTTTGAGCACCGCAATCTAAGAGTCTCACGCCGCGACTATCGCCCCACGAACCCGCCCGTCGATTGAATGTAGGTATTCTCATCGTCTGCCACCCAGACAGCGACGGCTGCCGCATCCACCGGTGCTGCAAAAGTAAACGTGACCGACCATGCATCGTCGTTACTGTGGAGGGGCTTTGACCGTACTTCGCCCGCGATGAAGTCGTAGTGTAAATCTCTGCTGCGATTCTCACCGGAGAGGATGTTGGTTTGTCCGGATCTCAAGTAGGTCATGTGTGCACGGGGTTGTTTCAAAACACGTCTGTGGTTGGGCGTGAACGTTACCTTCACCGCGTCCTCAGCACCCACGGCGCGCAGCACGCCGACGTCGCTGCCGCTCGAACCTTGCGGTCCCTTCGTGTGGCGACGCCAACCGCGCCATTCCTTACCTTGCAGGAACACACCCGGGGTATATACACCTGCACCCACCGCGGCTGCGTTGGATCGATGTCTGGCGTCATGGCTAGCATGCCCAAACGCATCCTTCCAGCCTAAGTAGTCCCAGTAGGTCACGTGATAAGCCACGGGAACGACGCGGTCGAACAACTCGGGGTCTTGTTTCAACTGGGACAACCATGCGTCCGCGGGGGGACAACTGCTGCAGCCTTGTGACGTGAAAAGCTCCAATAGATACGCCTGCTCGGACGGACTCTCTACAGACCAGCTAGAAGCCCAGCCGACGTTTGCGCCAAGCAACACAACCCAAACCCCAATAGCCGAAGCCGTGCTGCTAACTATCTTCATGTCGTTCCCAAGTCTCGTTGTGTGAAGCCCTCGCGATTGGGCGAGGCTCAATGTACGGGCGGCATCTGACCCCGAGGCACGATCAGCGAAGAACCCGTTTCCTGCGCGATCCGCGTGGTAAGTTCATGCCCGAACAGCGAGCGATCGAGGGCCGGCACGAAGGTGAGTTGGACGCCGTGCTTTACGATACACGACACGATTTGGTCCGAAGGTTTTCCTTCGAGCACCTCGAAATCTGCATCGACCTCTTTCCAGTCCTCGAGATACGCGCGTGCATGCGCGAGGTGGTCCTGGCGCCCATGCCCGGCGGTCGCCTCGATCACGTGCATGCGTAGTCGTCGCTCGGCCGCCAGTGAAGCAGCGATTCGCTTGTGCGAGTCGTTCGCCTTGACGCCATCC
>CBDTZM010000133.1:0-5821 GCA_965364915.1 uncultured Pseudomonadales bacterium
GCCCGGGTGCCGAGCTACTGTTGCGCGATCGAGCGTCCTCTAGCGCGGCGGAGACGAATCTGACGCAGGGTATCTTCCCCGACGATGTGAACGGCGACCCGCCGCTTTACGACGTGAAAGACCTGAGCGTGTCTTACGACGGTATGCGGCTCGTGTTTGCCATGCGCGCGCCCGACGACCCCAACCTCAATGCCGACGAGCAGGCCAAGTGGAACCTTTGGGTGTACGACCGTGCCATTGGAACGGTAAACCGTGTCATCAGCTCCGACATTACCGCCGAAGACGGCGAAGACGTTGCACCGAAGTTCCTGCCGGACGGGCGCATCGTTTTCAGCTCCACGCGCCAGAGGCAATCCAAAGCCATCCTGTTGGACGAAGGCAAGCCGCAATTCTCGGCGTTGGACGAAAATCGCATCGAAGAGTCTCTGACATTGCACGTGATCGAGGCCGACGGTAGTAATCTGCATCAGATCTCGTTCAACCAGAGTTCGGATCTGGATCCGGCCGTGCTGAGCGATGGCCGCATTCTCTTCAGCCGATGGGACAACGTGTCGGTCAGGGACAGAATTAGTCTGTACCAGGCAAATCCCGATGGCACCGACCAGCAGCTGCTTTACGGTGTGCACAGTCACGACACGGGACCCAACGGCCAGAACATAGAATTTGTCGAGGCCAGCGAGTTGCCGGATGGGCGTCTTCTGGTGATGTTGCGGCCCTCCGGCGATCAGATCCGAATGGGCGCGTTCCCTGTTGCGATCGATACGCCGGCTTACGTTGAACACGATCAACCGACTTTTCCAAACCAAGGCTTACTCGGTGACGCTCAAGAGGTGCTGATACCTGGCGATCTGAACCTGGATGACGACACGCCTGCGCTGCAAGGTCGCTTCGCGTCTATCTCTCCGTTGTACGACGGCACCAATCGCTTCTTGGTCGCCTGGAGCCAGTGCCGGTTGGTCGACGAGATTACCGATCCGCTGAATCCGGTCATTGCGCCTTGCATGGAACCTGAGCTGAGCGACCCGAACTTCGTGGAAGCCGACCCGCTATATGGCATTTGGATGCGCGATGTCGATGCCGACACGCAGCAGCCGATTGTGACGCCGGTAGAAGGTGAGGTGTACAGCGAAGTCGTCGTGATGGAGGATCGCAACGCTCCGCCCGTGATTCTCGACAAGGTCGCTGGCATCGATTTCGATCCGGACCTCGTTTCCGAAGCAGCCGGCATTGTGAACGTTCGAACGGTCTACGATTTCGATGGTGTTTCGGTGGTCCCGCTGGATGCCTTCAGCGATCCCTTGCAGACGACGGGCGCCGACCGACCAGCCCGTTTCGCACGGTTCGTCAAGGCGGTGTCTATCCCCGATGACGATATCGTCGACCTGGAAGCGAGCGACTTCGGCGTTTCACAAGCCCAGGGCATGCGCGAGATTCTGGGTTATGCCCGAATCGAGCCGGACGGTTCCCTGATTTCCAAAGTTCCGGCTAACGTCGCGTTTTGGATCGACGTGTTGGATGCCAACGGGCGCCGTATTACCGGGCGCCACAACAACTGGATGCAGCTCAGACCCGGTGAGGAAATGGCGTGCAACGGTTGTCATACCGCCGCGAGTGAAGTGCCCCACGGACGCATGCCGGCTGAAGCACCATCTGCAAATGCGGGTGCGACGGTCGATGGTCTGCCGTTCCCCAATACAGAACCCGCACTATTTGCTAATGCGGGGGAAACCATGGCCGAGGTTTACGCTCGCATCAACGGATATCCGGACCCCAACGTCGATGTCGTATATGACGATGTCTGGACGGACCCCAATGTCAGGGCCAAGGATCTGAGCTTCATGTTCGAGTACGCGGCTCTTACGACACCGGCGCCCGTCGATCCCGGATGCGTTGGCACCTGGGTGGCGAGTTGCCGGATCACGATCAACTACGAGATGCACATACACCCGCTATGGGCTGTCGATCGTGGCGTCGATACGTGCACGGCCTGCCACAGCCTCGTTGATGCCATGGGCAATGCCATAGTACCGGCCATGCAACTCGATCTCTCGGATGGCCAATCGGACATCGATGCCGATCACTACAAGAGCTACCGCGAGCTGCTGACGGACGACAACGCTCAAGTTTTGGACGCCAACGGCAATGTCATTGACGTTTTGGTACAGGCGACCGACGCCAACGGCAACCTACTGTTTCAGACAGACGCCAACGGTAACCTCATTCTCGATCAGAACGGTCAACCGATTCCGATCTTGGTTCCGGTCAACAGCGGCGCTCCGCTGTCGGTGGCCGGTGCCAACGCTACGGGTAGCCAACCGTTCTTTTCACGTTTCGCCACGGGTGCAACGCACGACGGTCGATTGACGGACGCAGAGTTGAAGCTGGTGTCCGAGTGGATCGACATTGGCGGCCAGTACTACAACAACCCATTCGACGTACCGCCATAAAGGACGATAAGGCCGGATAAGGATGATCCGAACAATCTACAAGGTTTGCATTGGTCTGATAGCGACTTGCGCGTTCAACGCCTCGGCGTTCGCGGGCGTGTCGGACATCTTGGACGTCTTCAAGCCATACCATCCGGACGTGTTGATATCAGACCCGTACATCGAGATGCGCACCGGTCCCGGCCGTGGCTACCCCATTTTCTACGTGGCGGGCCAGGGCGATAAGGTCGCCGTGCTCAAAAAACGTACCGATTGGTTCAAAGTACTGACCGATCGCGGCAAGCAAGGCTGGGTGCACATCGACCAGATGCGCCATACCTTGAATCTCGATGGTGAGGCCATTGATTTCGGCGAGGTTGGACTCGGCGAGTTCTCCAATCGGCACTGGGAGATGGGCGTGAACGGCGGGGATTTTGGCGGGGCTAAATCCATATCTGCGTACGTTGGCTACGCCATCAACCCCTATATCACGTTCCAGTTGGAAGCGACCCAGATCCTGGGCGACTTTTCCGACGGATTGATGGGCACGGGCAACATTTTGATGTCTCCGTTCCCACAGTGGCGTGTGTCACCTTATTTCACGATCGGCACCGGCATAATCGAAATCAAACCCCATACGACCATCGTACAAGCGGAGGATCGCTCGGACGAAATCGTGCACGCCGGACTAGGCGCCAACATCTATTTGAGCGACAGGTTTCTGTTGCGTATGGAATACAAGCGCCACACGGTGCTAACGAGTCGGGATGACAACGAAGAGATAGACCAATGGAAAGCAGGTTTCAGCGTATTCTTTTAAACCTAATCGCAGTGATCGTGTGTTCAGCCGGTGCTGCTGCGTTTGCCGCAGAGCCGAACGATCTGGAACTCGAGCCGCTAGTGGTGCGCGAACCTGATCGGCGCGAGGTTGATGTCGACAAGCTCGATCACGAAAACATCGAAATCGGTGTCTTCGGCGGCATCATGAGTGTTGAGGATTTCGGAAGCGACACGGTGACCGGTGTCAGGTTCGCCTACCATGTGACGGAAGACTTTTTCGTAGAGGCCATGTACGGGCAGACTGAACTCGGGCTCACCAGTTTCGAACGCTTGAGCGGCGGCTCGCCGTTGATCAACGACCGCGACATGACCTATTACAACGTCTCTGTGGGGTGGAACCTATTCCCCGGCGAATCGTTCATCGGTGGGCGATGGGCTTTCAAGGGCGGCCTCTACGCCATTGCCGGAGTCGGTAGTACCCAGTTCGGCGACGACGATCTATTCACGATAAACGCCGGCCTCGGTTATCGTTTTATCGCGACGGATTGGCTCGCTTTTCACGTCGATGTACGCGACCACATATTTGAATCCGATCTGCTGGGAACTCAAGAGACGAAACACAACGTCGAGTTCTCGGCCGGCTTGACGTTCTTCTTTTGAGGTAGTGACATGAAGATCAAGTTGGTAGTGACCCTAGTGCTGTTGAGTCTCTTCGGTGGTTGCGCATCGTTGCCATCCATGCCCTCCATGAAGATCAAACCGTGGGTCAGCCCATACGAGCGTAACAATCTCGCGGACCCGATCATGAGCTTCAACCGGGCTCCGGTCGCTTCGGCCTATCTGCACCATGTCTACCAGGCCCGCGAAGGGGCTCGTGGTGCCGAAGGTGGTTCAGGAGGGGGCTGTGGCTGTAACTAGGCGCCTTACCGGACTGCTGTTGTCCGTGGTGGTGTTGACCGCCAACGGCGCGATATTGCCCGAAGATCGAGCGGATCTGATGTATCACGGCTACGACGGTGGTGGCTTGCAGGTCACGGGCCCTTCGGTGCTGGTTCGCAAGGGTTACAAGGACAAGGTCTCGGTTTGGGCTAACTATTATGTCGACATGATCACTAGCGCCTCGATCGACGTGGTGACGACCGCCTCCGAATACAAAGAAGAGCGCGAAGAGATGAGCATCGGCTTCGACTATCTTCGCGGCAAGACCTTCATGGGTTTGTCGTACACCAGTAGCGAAGAGAGCGACTACTCTTCCAGCGCCATACGCTTCGGCATCAGCCAGGATTTTTTCGGTGATCTTACGACGCTAGGCATCAGCTACGCGCGTAGTCAGGATACCGTTACGCGTAACGGCGACGATATCTTCGAAGAAGATACCGACCGGCAATCCTATCGCGTCGACTTGACGCAGATCTTGACCAAGAACTTGGTGGTCAACCTCAACTATGAAGGCGTCACCGACGAGGGATATCTGAACAACCCCTATCGACAGGTACGCTACCTAGATGCGGGCGCCGCGCGCGGCTACAACTATGAGTCGGAGATCTACCCGCGCACCAAAACCAGTTCCGCGACAGCCATTCGAGCCATGTATTACTTGCCGTATCGCGCGTCGTTGAAGGGCGAGTATCGATACTACACGGACACCTGGGGAACCAACGCCTTCAACGCGGAGCTTGCATACACCCATCCGCTAGGCAAAGGCATAACGCTCGAGGCCAAATATCGCTTCTACGATCAGACCGCCGCCGATTTCTACAACGATCTGTTTCCGGTACAGAATGCGCAAAATTTCATGGCGCGTGACAAAGAACTCGCAACCTATACCACCCACACGATTGGCGCCGGAATCAGCTACGAGTTTCAACCGAGTTGGCTGCCATTCTTCAAGAGAGCTGAAGCCAACCTGTTCGTCGACTGGATCAAGTTCGACTACGAAGATTTTCGGGATGTTCGAGCCACCGGGGCCGCCGCTGGCGCGGAACCGTTCTATAGCTTCGACTCGATCGTGCTGCGAGCCTACATCTCTTTCTGGTATTGATTGACCGCCGATTTGCGTCGCTGCTTTGGGAATAGAAGCCGCGCAGGCGTTCCACCCTAAATACCGGATATAATCGCGGCGCATGACCGTCCGCACCCGTATTGCCCCTTCGCCCACCGGCGACCCGCACGTAGGTACAGCCTACATGGCGCTCTTCAACTGGGCGTTTGCGAAAAGCCAGGGGGGCGAATTCATTGTCCGCATCGAAGATACGGACGCTGCGCGCAGCACGCCCGAATCCGAGCAGATGATCCTGGAGGCCTTGCATTGGATCGGCATTCCGTGGGACGAAGGTCCGGACATCGGCGGTCCCCATGGACCTTACCGGCAAAGCGAGCGCAAGGACCTCTACCAACGACACGCCAACGAACTCGTCGAAGCCGGCCATGCATTCACCTGTTTTTGTACGTCTGAGCGCCTCGATGCGGTGCGCGCCGAGCAGCGTGCGGCGGGGGACAATCCCGGATACGACGGCCACTGTTTGACGTTGTCAAAACAAGACGTTGCCGATCGCGTCCGCCAAGGCGAGCCTCACGTGATTCGCATGCGCGTCCCGGAGGAGGGTACTTGTCAG
>CBDTZM010000134.1:0-5812 GCA_965364915.1 uncultured Pseudomonadales bacterium
TAGCGAGCAGCCATATTTAAGGGTGCCTTAACAACTCGTCGAGCGCCGCGCCTAACTGGTCCGCCGCTCCCACGAAGAAATGATTGGCGCCCGTGATCACATGGGACTCGACGTCTTGCCAACCTGCTAGGGCCGCATTGTCGATAAATTCGTCAGCATCACCGGCGAAAACGTCGACCGGACACGGCGGACGATGGTTGTCGAACTCCATGAATCCCACCGGCGGCGCCACGAGCAGCACGCGTTGTGGCGCATCGATCAGCGGCAACACCTTCCAGACGACGTTCGCGCCGAACGAGTAACCGCCTAACCAGAGCTCTTTAACGTCGTGTTGCGCCTGCAACCAGCTGACGACCGCTCGGAGGTCGGCCGCCTCGCCGTCGCCATTGTCGAACTCGCCGTCGCTCGCGCCCACACCGCGAAAGTTGAATCGCAGCGTTGCCACGCCGCGCCGTTGACAGGCCTCTGCGAGGACGTCGAGCACGGCGTCAAACATGTTGCCCCCGTATTGAGGGTGGGGATGGCAAAGGATGGCAAAGGTGCTTGGCGCCTCGGCAGTAATGACCAGGTGCGCCTCTAGGGCACCGGCGGGACCGGGAATATCGACGTTCATGAGAACCAGCATACGTCACGCGAAGATCGGACAAGCACTTGAAATTCTGGCGTAAATCCATATGTTTGCGCATCCCACCCCGTGCGAGGCTTTCTGCCGGGTTGGTAATCGAATATTCTCGATGGTGGTATACGATGATTGAAGCGAATCGGCTGACTCGTCGCTACGGTGATTTCCTGGCGGTCGACGATGTCTCTTTCCGGATCGAACCGGGTGAAATCGTTGGGTTGTTAGGCCACAACGGCGCCGGCAAGTCGACGATCATGAAGATGTTGACGGGTTTTCTAGAGCCGAGTTCCGGCAGCGTGACGGTCGATGGTATCGAAGTCGAACGAGACCCGGTGGCTGTTCAGCAGAACATGGGTTATCTCCCGGAGAACCTGCCGCTATATCCAGAACTCACCGTGATGGACTATCTGCAGTACGCTGCCGAGCTTCGGCAGATAGACGCACGCGCTGCTGTGGCCAATGCTATTGACGCGACGGAACTGCGCGAGAAGGCCCTCGACCCGATTAGCACCTTATCGAGGGGCTACAGGCAAAGGGTCGGTGTGGCCCAGGCGATCCTGCACAAACCGCGCTTTCTCATCCTGGACGAGCCTACCAACGGCTTGGATCCGGGCCAGACACAACACATGCGCCAACTGATTCGTGACCTGGCGGCGTCGGCGACCGTCATTCTGTCGACCCATATCATGCAGGAAGTGAGCGCCATCTGTGATCGTGCCCTGATTGTGCGGGACGGGCGCTTGGTGCTGGACGAACGGTTGAAAGATTTGCAGGCGACGCAGCGTTTGAGTTTGCAAACAGAGCCATCGGTGGTGGTTGGTGAGTTGATTGGCAACGAACTAGCGAGTCTCGGTGACGGACGTTGGCTCATCGAGGGTGTCGATCCCAGAAGCGAAGCCGAGAGCATTGCCAAGACTTTGATTGGTGCGAACGCACCGATCTACGAGCTGTCCCCAACGCAACGCGATCTGGAGACGATTTTCCGCGAGGTCAACGAGGGGGTCCCCAGCGATGCGGTTTAACGTGGTGAGAAGGATTGCGAGCAAAGAACTGATGTTGTTCTTCGCCTCGCCGGTCGGATACCTGTTTCTGGCCGCGTTCCTAGCGGTGACGCTGTTCGTATTTTTCTGGGTTGAAGCCTATTTTGCTCGCAACATCGCAGACGTGCGTCCTATGTTCGAATGGATGCCGGTGCTGCTCATCTTCTTGGCTTCGGCACTGACCATGCGCATGTGGAGCGAGGAACGTCGCGCCGGCACCATGGAGTTTGTGCTCACCGTCCCGGCGCATACTTGGGAATTCGTCGTCGGTAAGTTCTTGGCATGCTGGGCGCTGCTGGCGATTGCATTGTTGCTGACGCTGCCGCTGCCGGTCAGCGTGGCCGTCATTGCCGATTTGGATTGGGGACCGGTATGGGCCGGATACGTCGCTGCGCTGTTGTTGGGTGGTGCGTACATCGCCGTCGGGCTTTTTGTCAGCGCGCGCACCGACAGCCAGATCGTCAGTCTCATCGGCGCCAGTTTTGGCTGTGGGATGTTCTACCTGGCGGGCAGCCCGCTGCTCACGGACCTGGTTGCCGGCGGTATCGGCGATGTCTTGCGGGGTATCGGCTCCGGCTCCAGGTTTGAAGCCATTACTCGCGGCGTCTTGGACGTGAGAGACCTCTACTACTACGTCTCTCTAGCCGTTGTGTTTCTGGCGCTGAACGTCTATGGGCTCGAGGTGCAGCGTTGGGCAAGGGACGGCGACTCGGCCCGCCACCGCGCGTGGAAGCTTGGTACCGGGCTACTGGTGGGCAACCTGCTGTTGGCCAATGTGTGGCTCGACACCTTCGGCGCACTGCGCGTGGATGTAACCCAAGGTCGCATTTACTCGGTCTCGGACGCGACGCGAGGTTACCTGCGACAGCTCAAAGAACCGTTGTTGATTCGAGGCTATTTCAGCAGCAAGACCCACCCGCTGCTCGCACCGTTGGTGCCGCGCATGCGTGACCTGCTGACAGAGTTCGGCGTGGCCGGGGGCAGCAAGGTCCGAGTGGAGGTCATCGATCCTGCGGAGAATCCGGAGCTCGAAGACGAAGCCAATACCAAATATGGTATTCGGCCGGTGCCGTTTCAGGTGGCGGATCGCTACCAAGCCAGCCTGGTCAACTCCTACTTCGACGTGTTGCTGAGTTACGGCGACGAGTACGAGGTTCTGAGTTTCCGCGACCTGATCGAGGTCAAGGTGGTTGGTGAATCGGAACTGGACGTTCAGCTGAGAAACCCGGAATACGATCTGACTCGCACGATCAAAAAGATCCTTTACGGTTTTCAGGGGGGCAGCAGCATCTTCGCCAACGTTCAGGACCCCGTGAGCTTCACGGGGTATCTCTCTAGCAACGATCGGTTGCCGGAAGATCTGGCGGAGTATCGCACCGTGCTCGAACAGGTACTGTCGGAACTCACCGAAGAAAGCGCTGGCAAGCTGTCGGTAGAGCTGCTGGACCCGGAGGCGGGAGACGGCAGCGTTGCACAAGACATTGCCGTCAACTATGGGTTTCAGCCGATGGTGGCGAGCCTCTTCGACACGAATGCTTTCTATTTCTACCTGACGCTGGCAAACGACACCACGGTGGTACAAATACCGTTGCCAGAAGCGTTGTCTGCGGAAGCCACGAAACGCGGCATCGAGGAGGGATTGAAGCGTTTCGCGAGCGGATTGCTGCGTGCGGTCGCGTTGGTAACGCCTCCCGCTCCGCCGCCTTACATGGCGCAGCAAGGCGTGACCGGCAATCAGTTCACGCAACTACAAGGTACGCTTACCAATGAACTCGACGTTGAAACCACCGACCTCGCAGACGGTACGGTGCCTGACAACGCAGATCTGCTGATGGTCGTTGATCCGAAAGACCTGACAGAGACGCAGGTATTCGCCATCGACCAGTTCTTGATGAAGGGCGGCACGGTGGTCATCGCGGCCGGTTCGTTTGACGCGCAGTTCTCGCAGCGATCTTTGACGGCAACGCCGAACAACACGGGGCTCACCGATTGGTTGCGCCATCATGGCCTGAGTCTTGGCGAGAACATGGTCATGGACGCGCAGAATGCCGCGTTTCCGGTGCCGGTGACGAGACAGAGCGGGGGTTTCAGCTTTCAGGAATTGGTTATGCTGGACTATCCGTATTTTCCCGACATACGCACACCGGGCCTCAACGAGGACTCGCCGATCACCTCAGGTCTGCCGCAAGTGACGCTGGCGTGGGCTTCGCCGATCGAGTTGGATGCCGATGCCAATGCCGAACGAGAGGTCGTGGAGTTGCTTAGATCCTCGGACGCCAGCTGGTTGTCGTCCGATAGCGACGTGATGCCGCGCGTCAACGAATTGGGTTTGAGCGGCTTTGAACCGGAGGGGGAACTTGGCAGCCAATTGGTCGGAGTCGCTTTAAGCGGACGTGTCGATTCATTCTTCAAGGGTCAGCAGTCGCCGCTGCTCGCGGCAGCGGAACTGGTGCAAGAGCCGGAACCGGCGGCACCCAGCGAGGACGGCGACGGCGAGGAGCAAGCAGAGGATACGTTGGGTGTGGTTAGCACCGTCATCGAGAGATCACCGGAGTCGGCGCGTCTGTTCTTGTTCAGCTCGAGTAGTTTCCTGGCCGACCAGACGTTGCGGATGGTCGGTTCGTCGGACGGCACGCTGTATGCCAGCTCCGTGGAAATGATGGTGAACGTGGTGGACTGGTCTTTGGAGGATCAAAGCCTGTTGGGGATTCGTTCGCGCGGTAATTTCAACCGCACGCTGCCGCCATTGGACAACGCTGAACAATCTTTTGTCGAGTACTTGAACTACGGGTTCGCATTGGCTGGAATAGTTGTCGTGTTCTTCATATACCGGCGTCGCATGGCTCGGCTACAAGGGGTCTATCGAAGTTGGATCGAAGGAGAACTTGCGTGAAGGACAGGATCGGATTGTTAGGCGCGGCGTTGGTCGTGCAGCTGCTAGTGGTGGCAGCGCTCCTGATTGGCGATGCTCTCGGTAGCGATGATGCGGGGTCCTCGTTGCTTTCGTTTGACCCGGATGCGGTCGTCAAGCTCGAGCTGTCGACGCTGGACGAGAGCGTGCAACTGAACCGAGGTGGTGATGGATGGCAGGTTGGCGATCAGGGACTTCCGGCTGATAGTACGAAGGTCGGTGAAGTGCTGGACAAACTTGCCAACGTCGCTGCAACCTGGCCGGTGGCGACGAGTAGCGACTCGGCAGTTCGCTTCGAAGTTACGGAGGCGAACTTTCAGCGGCGCTTGGTACTCGAAAGCGTCGATGGCATCGTCGCCGATCTGATGCTCGGGACATCGCCGGGCTATCGGCGCGTGCATGCTCGAGCGGATGGCACAGATGAGGTCTACAGCGTCGATCTATCGAATTACGAGGTGCCGGTCGATACCGATCAATGGCTAGACAAGGCCCTCCTCGGGGCCACGGGACCCATCACCGGTTTGCAGTTAGAGGCGTCGTGGCAGCTTGCGAGTACCGACGAGGGCTGGCTAATCGACGACACTGCCGGTGACCCGGAGGCCGCCGACCAAGATGCGGCCTCTCAGCTTATCGATCGTTTTGGCGATTTGCGCGTGTTAGGGATTGTCGAACCCGCCGGCGAGTCCAAAGGCACCTTCATCGTGAACGATGAAGCGGGCGAGCACAGGCTGCAGTTGTTTCACGATGCCGAAGAGGACGATTACAGCGTGGGATCCGACCGCACCCCGGGTCGGTTTGGAATCGCCACGTACATCGCCGAGCAAATGTTGGTCGACGTGGACGCACTGCTGCCTGAGGTCGAAGAGACCGACAGCGCCGAGGACACGGCAGCGGACAGTTGAGCCTGCGGCCCGGCCGACTAGGATTGGGTGCAGCACACCATATTGCGGCCGCTATTTTTTGCCCGATAAAGCGCTTGGTCTGCATGCTTCAGCACATGTTCTATTTGGTCGCTCGACCGCCGAACCGTGGCGACGCCGATACTTGCGGTCACCGAAATTTCGTTGCCGTGATCGTCGAGGTACGGCTGATCGGCGATCGCTTGCCGCAGCCGTTGGGCGAGTTGCACGGCGCCTTCTTGCCCGGTTTCGGGTAGCAGCAGTGCGAATTCCTCGCCACCGATTCGGGCCGCTACATCGGTAACGCGTTTTATCCTAATCGATACGTCGGCGACACCTT
>CBDTZM010000135.1:0-5774 GCA_965364915.1 uncultured Pseudomonadales bacterium
TGCGTACCGGACGAACGGGCTGATACCACCAAAAAATCGGCAGCCGGACCGTTGAGTACGACGGCCTTGTAGCCGTTCAAGACGTAGCCGTCACCCGCCTTCACCGCTGTAGTGGTGAGGTCCGCCAAATTGAAGCGTCCCTGGGGTTCTGCGTAAGCGAGTGCAGCCTGCGTGGATCCATCGATGATGCCCGGTAGGATCGCCGCTTTTTGCGATTTGCTACCGCCGATCTTGATCGCGCCGCCGGCGAGCACCACGGTCGCGAGGAACGGTTCGACCAGTAGTCCCCTACCGAACTGCTCCCACATGATCATGCTCTCGATGGCTTGACCACCGAAACCACCGTCGTCTTCCGAAAACGCCACACCCAGCCAGCCAAGTTCCGCAAAGGTCTGCCATTTGTCTGGGCTGTAGCCGATCTCGTCCTTGATGACAAGCTGGCGCGAGGCGAAGGGATAGTCGTTTTGGATGAAACGCGCGATGCTGTCTTGCAGGAGCGTCTGCTCCTCCGAGAACGAAAAATCCATGGATGCCCCTATAGACCAATAGTTCTTGTCCGGAAATTTGCTTCCTGCAAATTTCCTCTGTCGGTTTTCTACGAAAACCTCGCATTTTTCTTCGAAAAATGGTCGGGCATCCCTGCCCTCCACTAGCGCGGTCTCAGAATGCTACGCATTCTGGACAAGCACTAACTATCTTCCGGACCTAGGATCATCGCTGCGACCCTATCTCTCTCCACCCCGGGGTTAGCGCTGTATGCCGACCAGGACCGGTCGAATAGCATACCTTGTATGGCTGGCAAGGCGTAGTCGGGGCCAATTGGGCCTTCGTTGTCGAGCAAATGCTCGTCCGGGTAGGGCAGCGCATAGTACCCGAGGCTCTCGACGATCAACTCGCCGACGCGCATCAATAGTTCTCCGCCCTTGATCGACAGCGCCGCTGCTTCCGGTCCCGGGGCGACCCCCTGGGCGAGATCGAAGAGCACTCGAAGTTCCAGGGCTTCCAGGCTGGCCAGCTGCACTTCCGTATCGGCGACGCGGCGACAGAGATTGTCGTCTTGGTCCAACATCGAGCCTCGGCCATTCGGTGTTCGGCTCAAGACGGTTTTGAGCTTCTCGAGTTGGACACGCGCAACGGTTACGCGTTGCACAGCCGTCTGCTCGTGGTCGAGTACGCGAACGGCATACGACCAGCCAAGATGTGCTTCACCGATGAGATCCGCGTCATCGATCAGAGCCTCGTCGAACGTGACGGTCGTGCCGTCGACCGTAACGCCCGCGCTCGCGAGATCCACGACATACAGGCTCATATCCAAATCCAGGGTTGCATTGGAGCGCTGCGTTGGATCCGTGCGCACCAATCCGACTAAATAGTTGGCGTTAGCTGCGCCTACCACGCCGTCTACGCGTCCGCTCGCGGCAACCCGATCGCCCCGCCGTTCGCCGCACAACTCAATCTGTGCCGGGTCGCGGGAGGCAAAACTATGGCACCACCGCGTCTGCAATGCCCTGATCGGCGGGAGTAACCGCTCTTGCTGTTGGCGGTTGGCGAAGCTGTAAAGCAATGGACCCGCAAGCGCCGCACCGCAAGGGTCCCAAACGGGCGCCTCGGCACGCGCCAACGCGCCTTCCCAGATGAATTTCTGAGTCGGCGTCCAGTCCGTACCCCCGACGGCGGTGGGCCACAGAGGTACCGACCAACCCTTCGCCACCAGTGCTTCGAACCAAGGCCGGGCAAACTCGGCGCCGGCCCGTCCAGAGCGGAGCGCTGCAGGCCAGTGTTGGTCAATGAACCGCATGACGTCCTCTTGGAACGCCAGCTCCTCCTCTCGAAAAGACAGTTTCACTCGGGCACCATAGCGCGTTCCGCTCGCGCGACTCAAAAGAAGATCACTCATGTATGAGACCATTATCTACAAGGTCGACAACGGCATCTTGACGTTGACCCTAAATCGCCCCGAGAAACTGAACGCATTCACCGGCACTATGTTGCAGGAGATGCTGGACGCATTCGATCGTGCCGATGCCGATGATGAGATTCGGGCCATTATCGTGACCGGTGCCGGTCGCGCATTCTGCGCAGGCGCCGACTTGTCGGGCGGCGGCGACACATTCAATGCGGACACCAAGGGCGATCGCGCCGCCGGCATGCAACCCGACGGCGGCGGGCTCTTGACGTTGCGAATCTATGAGTGCAAGAAACCGATCATTGCCGCCATCAATGGCGCAGCGGTCGGCGTCGGGCTCACCATGACCTTGGCGATGGATATTCGTCTCGCCGCAGACGTCGCCAAGTTCGGATTCGTGTTCGCACGGCGCGGCATCGTCCCGGAAGCCTGCTCGAGCTATTTCTTGCCTCGGGTCGTCGGCATCAGCCAAGCGTTGGAGTGGTGCTACAGCGGCCGCGTGTTCCCGGCCCAGGAAGCACTCGATGGCGGACTGGTCAAAAGTCTGCATGAGAAAACCGCATTGCTATCGGCGGCCCGCGACATTGCCAGAGACGTCGCTGACAACACATCGGCGATCTCGGTCACCCTCATCCGCCACATGATGTGGCGCATGCTCGGCGCCGATCACCCCATTGAGGCTCACAAAATCGACTCACGCGGCGTCTACCACCTGGGGCGTGGTCAGGATGCCAAAGAGGGCGTCGAAGCATTCCTCGAGAAACGTCCACCCCGATTTCAAGGTAAAGTGTCCGAAGATCTGCCCGAGTACTTCCCTTGGTGGCAGCAACGAGAGTTCTCCTAGAAGCAAACAGATCAGGAACGAACATGAGCGATCCCAACATAGCCCAGAAGGCGCCTTATCCAATTGACGTCACGGCCGGCGAAAAATACTTCTGGTGTGCCTGCGGCAAGAGTGCCAATCAACCGTTCTGCGACGGTTCGCACAAAGACACCGATTTCACACCATTGCCCTACACGGCCGAGCGCGACCGCACGCTGTTTTTCTGTGGCTGCAAGCATTCCGGCGGCGCGCCGCTATGCGACGGAACCCACAACAGCTTGTAAACACCCCCAAATGTTCTCCAAGTTTCGACAACGCAAGAACCGCCTAGACAGCGAACGGCCTGAAGAGCGGCTGCTGGCCATCGCCGCGCTCGATACAGAAAAGGCGGACAAGTTCGAGGAGCAGTTGCGGCGTTGCGCGACCTCGGATACCGACCTCAAGGTTCGCAGGGCCGCGCTTGCCTGGGTGGATGAGACTGTGCTCATGGCCTTGTTGGACGACCCGGACGTAGCCGAGACCGCCGCCGCGCGCTTGGTCGAGCTGGGCAAAGCACCCGACCACCCGGTCGCGTCAAAGGTACTGATGCGTTCGGCAACTCGCGAAGATGCCCTCGCCTTGATGGGTCGTACACTCGATCCCAGCCTGACGGCCGAATTGTTCTGTGCTGCCCCCGAGGCATACCGCGAACACCTACTCCCCGGAATCTGCCGCACCGGCGAGGTGGGTCTCGCGGCGCTGGAAAAGCAGTCTCGCGGTCGCGACAAGAATTGCAACCGCCTCGCCCGCGACGAGTTGGACCGCTTGCGCAAGCTCGTCAAGGACGTCGAAGACGAACGCCGGCGCGCCGAACAACTTGCCGAAGCGCTCGGCAAGATTACGGCCGCCGGTCCTCGCCAGCGCCTCGAACACTTCAAGCGCGAGCTAGAAGCGAGCATCGGCCGGTTGGAGAGCAGCGCCCGGCAGATGCCAAACTACGGCTTGAGCGCGCCGGACGTCCAAGATTTCGCGGCGTTGGTCAATTCTGCCGAAGCGGCAATGGCCGTGACGGTCGAAGAGCCCACTGCTACCCCGGACCCGGCGTATGCCACCATGATCGCTGAATTCGAACGACTGGACTCGGCGTTGCTGCAAATCTCTGCCATCGATGCGTTCAGAAGCCTCGAAGCACAACACAGCCGGCTCACCGAACGCTGGCGCAGCGCCGCCGACCAAGAGCCGCCGTCACAAGACCAACAAGCTACTTTCGAACGCGTTGGCCGGCGCTATGCAGAACTGTCCGGCGCTATTGCGCGCTGGGAGCACGTAGATACCACACTTGTTGCCGTCCCTGACCTGGACGCATTACCCGACGACCCCTCGGCAGTTCAGGCGTTGTGGGTAGAGCAACGTAATCTGATAAAACTGCGCAAGGCAACACTGTCAGCGTCGCAGGACCTGCGGTGGCCGGAATGGGCGCCCGGGTTGTCTATCGCCGACCAACTGCAGGACCGCGCAGCAACCCTTACGGCAGCGATCGAGGGCGTGGACAAGCATCGCGCGAACCTGCAAGCGGCTTTTGCAACCGCCGTTAGCGCAATTGCCACCTGCATCGAGGATGGACAGTTGCAGCCTGCCCTTAGCGCGCTGGGTCAGGCGCGTCGCTTGGAGAAGTCGCTACCCGACAAAGCCGCCGCAGAGCAGCGCAAAGCGCTGATGCGGGAAGCCGCGCGCATCGAAGAGCTGAAGGACTGGCAGAATTTCGCGACATCGCCCAAACGGGAACCCATGATCCAAGCCTTGCAAGCGCTGATCGAATCGCCCTTGGAGCCCACGCATCAGGCCGACAAGATCAAGACGTTACGGGCTGAGTGGAACGCCCTCGGCCCCACAACCCGTCGAGAGGACCGAGCGCTGGCAAACCGTTTCAACGAGCTGGCCGAGGCAGCTTTCGAGCCGTGCCGCACGTATTTCTCCGATCAAGCGGCCGCGCGCAAGCAAAACCTGGCCGAACGCCGGCGTATCTGCAGCCAGTTGGAACAATATGTGTCGAGCGTCGATTGGGCAACGACGGATATGCAAGCTGCAGAACAGATCATGCGCGCCGCGCGCCAGGAGTGGCGCGAACATCATCCGGTGGATCGCAACCGCGGCAAAACGCTCGAACGAGAATTCGAGTCCTTGCAGGGCCAAATCCACGACCGCGTCAAACAAGCTTGGGAACACAACGTCGAACTGAAACGCGCCATAGTCGCCGAGGCCGAACAACTGGCCACCGGTACCGCCGACACCAACACCAAGGTGGCAGAGGCCAAAACTTTGCAGCGCCGCTGGCGCGAGGTTGGGGCCACCCCGCGCAAACCGGACCAGCAACTATGGCGACAATTTCGTGGCCACTGCGACGCCATATTCGCCGCACGCGACGTCGACAATGAGCGGGCGCACCAGGCGCTAGAGTCGGCCATCACCGCTGCCGAGAACATCTGTGAGACGTTGGAAACGGCGCTCAACGGCATGACCCCCTCGAGCGCGGATAAAGCCCAGCTCTCTCGCCTGCGCGGCGAACTCAACGCGCTGCCTCTACCGGAAAGACGCGAACGGGCGTTGCACAAGCGCTTCGACGATCTCGCGCGCAGCTACAACCAGTTGCTTGCACAACAAAAAGTCGAGGCTGCGGTTGCCGAAATCAACCAAATCAAGACGTGGGATCGCGACATGAGCCACGCCGAGTTAGCCGATACGCCGACGGAGACCCCGGCACCGATTTTCGAAGGGCGCGAGAAACGTGACGAGGCACCCCTCGACGAGTTGGCACGCTTGACGCTACAGGTGGAAATTCTGGCCCGTATCGAATCGCCGGAACAGGATCGGCAGCTGCGCTTGGAGGTCCAAGTCGCCGCGCTGAACGCAACAATGGGACAGCGCGGGGTAGTCAAAGAGCCGATGGAGTTGGTCGCAACCTGGTGCCGCCTCAGCCCCAAACCATCAGCCTGCGACGAGCTGCGCGAGCGCTTCTTTCACGCGGTGACCGAACTGATCCGCCCATAAGAATAATTGGGAGGCCGC
>CBDTZM010000136.1:0-5736 GCA_965364915.1 uncultured Pseudomonadales bacterium
ACCGGCCGTTTCCCGAAAACAATTTACCGTTGCGTATGAGGGTCCAGCGTTCTAATGTTACGCGCAGGGAACTGGGGACATTTGCATGCGGTATGTCGCTGATATCTTAGAAGAAAAATCCGAACAGGTGATCTGGATCGGGCCGCTGGAGTCCGTGTTCGACGCCTTGAAGCTCATGAACGAGAAGAACGTCGGCGCGGTCCTTGTACAGATCGACGACTATTTGGTCGGAATTTTGTCCGAACGCGACTACATGCGGAAGGTCATTCTGGACGCGCACGCATCAAAACAGACCAAGGTATCCGAAGTCATGACCCGCGGCGTCGTCACCGTGACTCGCGAAGACACGATCGTGCACTGCATCGCATTGACCAAGAAACATCACGTACGCCACCTGCCTGTCGTCGAGGAAGGCAAGGCCATCGGCATGATCTCGTTGCGCGACTTGTTTCTCGACGTCATTCACGAGAAAGTCGGGCCCATCAGCGAAGACGCCTAGCCTCTAACCGACAAGGTAGTTAGCTACCGAAGTCGTCCAGCAGGATATTCTCACCTTCCACTCCCAGATCATCCAACATCTGCACCACGGCGGCGACCATCGGCGGCGGCCCACAAAGGTAGTATTCGCAATCTTCCGGGTTCGGGTGATCCTTCAAGTAGTTGTCGTAGACGACCTGGTGAATGAAGCCCACGTGACCTTGGAAATCGTCCTCCGGCAGCGGATCCGACAATGCAACGTGCCACTGGAAGTTCTCATATTGCGCCGCCAACGCGTCGAACTCCTCGGTGTAGAACATCTCTCTGAGCGATCGGGCCCCGTACCAGTAGCTCATCTTGACGTTCTTCCGCTTGCGCTTCAGCTCATCGAAGATCTGCGACCTGAGCGGTGCCATACCCGCGCCACCACCGATCCAGATTTTTTCGGCATCGGTGTCCTTGACGAAAAAGTCGCCGTACGGGCCGAACACCGTCAGCTTGTCACCCGGCTTCAGAGCGAAGGCGTATGAAGACATAGCGCCGGGCGGCACATCCATGCCTGGCGGCGGCGAGGCAATCCGAATGTTGAATTTCAGAATGCCTTTTTCTTCCGGATAGTTGGCCATCGAGTAGGCGCGTATCGTGGGATCCGCAACGTGGCTCTGGTAGCGCCACACATCGAAGCGATCCCAATCTTCGTGATATTCGTCCTCGACGTGAATCTCTTTGTAATCCATCTGGTACGGTGGAATTTCTAGCTGAACATAGCCGCCGGCGCGAAAATCGACATCTTCGCCTTCCGGCAACTTGAGATTGAGTTCCTTGATGAACGTGGCGACGTTCGGGTTGCTCGTGACGTCGCACTCCCAACGGCGGACGCCGATCGCGTCGTCGGGTACTTGAATCTTGAGATCTTGTTTGACCGCTACCTGACACGACAGGCGCCAGTTCTCGCGAATTTCGCCCCGCGTGAAGTGGCCTTCCTCGGTCGCCAGAATACTGCCGCCGCCGTCGACGACCCGGCATCGGCATTGGGCACAAGTGCCTCCACCGCCGCAGGCGCTTGCGAGAAAGATACCTTGCGACGCCAGCGTCGCAAGCAATTTGCCACCCGCTTCTACCGTAATCGACTGGTCCGGATCGTCGTTGATTTCGATGGTGACGTCGCCGGTGCTGACCAGGCGCGAGCGCGCCACCAGAATGATCGCGACGAGAAACAACACCGTCGCCGTGAACATGCCGACCCCGAGAACAATCGTGATATCGAATAGCACTAGATGTCGATACCGCCGAAGGACATGAAGCAGAGGCTTATCAGGCCCACGGTAATGAACGTAATACCCAAGCCGCGTAACCCGTCGGGCACGTCGCTGTACTTGAGCTTTTCGCGCACACCGGCCAGTGCGGTGATCGCCAACGCCCAACCAACGCCCGCGCCGAGGCCAAACACGACGCTCTCCGCAAAGGTCTGATCCCGTTCGACCATGAACAGCGACGCCCCCAAAATCGCGCAATTAACCGTGATCAACGGTAGAAAAACGCCGAGCGCGTTATAAAGGAAGGGCACAAACCTATCGAGAAACATTTCGAGAATCTGCACCATGGCCGCGATCACGCCGATGTAGGAAAGAAGTCCCAAGAAGCTCAGGTCGACGTCGGGCAAACCAGCCCAGGCCAGCGCACCTTCGCGCAGCAGATAGTTGTAAATGAGATTGTTGACCGGAACCGTGATGCCGAGCACCACCACGACGGCGATGCCGAGGCCGATCGCCGTCGATATCTTCTTCGAGATCGCAATGAACGTGCACATCCCGAGAAAGAAGGTCAGCGCCATATTCTCAACGAATACCGTGCGGATGAATATGCCGAGGTAGTGCTCCACCTACATCGCCTCGGTATATTGCACGTTGTCGGCAATCTCGTACTCGGCTTCCTCGACCTGACCCGTCTTCCACGAACGCAGCGCCCAGATGAAAAACCCGATGATGAAGAACGCACTGGGCGACAACAGCAGCAGCCCGTTGGTGTAGTACCAACCCCCGTCCGTCACGCGCGGGAGAATCTCGAAGCCTAGCAAGGTGCCGCTGCCCAAAGGCTCACGCACCAGTGCGACGCCGATGAGCACCAGGCTGTAGCCGAGCGCATTGCCAAAACCGTCCAACGCCGAGAGATACGGGCCGTTCTGCATGGCGAAAGCCTCGGCGCGGCCCATGACGATACAGTTGGTGATGATCAAACCGACGAACACCGACAAGCTTTTCGAGATGTCATAGGCGACCGCTTGCAGCACCTGATCGACGACGATCACCAGCGAGGCAATGATCGTCATCTGTACGATGATGCGAATGCTGGTCGGTATCTGATTTCTGACGATCGAAACCGCGACGTTGGACATGGTCGTCACGAAGATGACCGCCGCACACATCACCAACGTCGTCGACATATTGATGGTCACCGCCAGCGCCGAGCAGACACCGAGCACCTGCAACGCGATCGGGTTGTTGTCGAAGATCGGGTCGACGAGTACTTCTTTGGGCGTTGCCATACTAGCGTCCAGATTCTTGTTGCGATTCGGCCGTCGATGCGGCCCTCGATTCGGCCCTCAGAGCGGCGAGAAACGGTCCGAAGCCCAACTCACCCGTCCAAAAGTTCACGAGGTTTTGAACACCGCGGGTCGTCAAAGTAGCACCGGATAGTGCGTCCACTTCGTAGCGCGCCTCGACGCTCGACGCCGGCGAGCGCGTCTTGACCAGCCGCACCGCCGGATGTCCGGCGTCATCGAAAATTACGACGCCGGGCCATAGTGCTTTCCACGTGGGATTGTCGACCTCGCCACCGAGGCCGGGGGTTTCTTTCTGCTGGTAAAACCCCAACCCGGCGATCGTCGAGAGATCGCCGTCCAGCGCAAGGTACCCGAACAAGGTGCCCCACAATCCATAACCGCGCACCGGCAAGACCAGTTTTTCGATACCGGCATCACTCTCGAGCACGTACACGAGCGATACGTTTTCGCGACGACCAATGACCGCAATGTCCTGGTCCGCCGGCAACTCGCGCGACAGCGCCGGAACTCTGGCGGACCGAAGCGGATCGAAAGTTGCAACATCGACGGCATCGGTATACGCGCCCGAATCGAGATCGACCGCGTGAATCGAGAAATTGGCAAACAATTGCTCGACACTGCGCCCGTCGGCCGCCCGGTTGCTGTCCTGGGGCAACAGTCCTGCCGCACGCAGGATGTTCTGTTTGCGATCCAGTTCTTTGTTGACCTCCTGTCGCGGCTTCAACAGCACGGCGGCCGTCGACACCACCACCGAACACACGAGACACATGCCAATGGCTACCTTGAGAATGTTGGCGAGCCCATCCTTGTTGCCGGGGTCAGCCACGGGCAAGTCTCCGTTTGATATTGGCCTGCACCACGAAGTGATCGATCAACGGTGCAAACAGGTTGCCGAACAGAATGGCGAGCATCATGCCTTCCGGAAACGCCGGATTGACGACGCGTATGAGCACACACATCACCCCGATCAGCGCCCCGTAAACCCACCGCCCGACGTTGGTCATCGCGGCGGAGACGGGATCGGTCGCCATGAACACCGTGCCGAACGCAAAGCCGCCCAAGACGAAGTGCCAGACCGGCGAGATGGAGAACATCGGGTTGTCCGACGTCATGACGTTGAACGTCAGCGCCATGGCGACCATGCCCAACACGACGCCCAGCATGATTCGCCAGGACGCGATGCGCGTCCAAGCGAGCAGCACGCCGCAGACGATGATCGCCAACGTAGAGGTTTCGCCGAACGAACCTGGCATAAACCCATAGAATGCGTCTTGCCAGCTAACCCCAAGGTCTAAGCCGAGCGCAGCGTTGCCGAGCGGCGTCGCGCGCGTGAAGCCATCGACCGCGACCCAGATGGAGTCCCCGGACATCTGTGCCGGGTACGCAAAGTACAAGAACGCACGACCGGTCAGCGCCGGGTTCAAGAAGTTTTTGCCCGTACCCCCGAACACCTCTTTGCCGATCACGACCCCAAAAACGATGCCTAACGCCGCCATCCACAACGGCGTGGTCGGCGGCAGCACCAACGTAAAGAGTATCGAGGTAACGAAAAACCCTTCGTTGATTTCATGGCCGCGTTTCGATGCAAACCAGAACTCGAAGATTATCCCTGCACCGAAAACCACGAGGTACAGCGGTATGAAGTAGGCGAGACCGTGATAGAAGTTGTCCCAAATATTGGTCGGATCGTAGCTCGTCAACGCATCTAGATAGATGAACCGCCAATTGTCGACGCTCGTCAGCCCGGAGGCTTGCATGGCCTCGTTCGCGTGCAGACCGACGAAGTAGCACCCCGCCAGCACGGGAACGAACGCGCACATCCACACCGTCATCATGATGCGCTTGAGGTCCAGCCCATCGCGGACGTGCGATGCGCCTGCGGTAACGGTCCCCGGCGTGTAAAGCGCGGTATCGATGGCTTCGAAGAGCGGAAACGCCCACGGAAACTTGCCGTCCTCGTCGAAGTACGGAGCCAGCTTGTCGAGCAGCGAGCGCAGCGGTTTCATGTCCGCCTAGCCCTCTTTCTCGATGATCGTGAGTATGTCACGCAAGATCGGGCCGTATTCGTACTTCCCGGGGCAGGCATACGTGCACAGCGCAATGTCATCCTCGTCGAGCTCTAAGCATCCGAGGCTAATCGCCATCTCGACATCACCCGTCAACAGGCTTCTCAGCAGTTGGGTCGGCAAGATGTCGAGCGCCATTACCCGTTCATAGGTACCGATGGGTACCATGGCCCTCGGGCTGCCGTTGGTGCTCGTCGTGAACTTCATTCGGTCGCGACCGATCCACTTGGAGACATAGATGGGCATCACCGAATGTCGATCGAAGCCTGACGTTAAGTACCCGAACAGGCGCCGACGGCGATCTTCGGCAAGCACCGATACCTGGCCATGATAGCGCCCGAGATACGCCCAAGGTCCCTCTGCAGACCGACCCGACAAGACAGATCCGGAGATCACCCGCAACTCGCCCTCGCCGAGTTCACCCGCCGTGAGTTCTTCGAGATTGGCGCCGAGCACGGTGCGCAGCAGCCTGGGGGCTTGCACCCCCGGGCCGGCGAGCGACACGACTCGTTCGTTGACGAGCTCGCCTTGCTGGAACGACGCACCGATCGCGATGACATCCTGATAATTGATGTACCACACGGTCTTTTCCGGACTGACGGGATCCAGAAAATGGATGTGGGTGCCCGG
>CBDTZM010000137.1:0-5717 GCA_965364915.1 uncultured Pseudomonadales bacterium
CATCAGCGGGAACCTTGTGTCGCCCGCGCCGCGCAGGCTTCCGCCGATCGCAAAGTCCACCGCCAGCAGCGGCATCATCGCGCCTAACAAGTAGGTGAACTGAACCGTGTACTCGATGGTCAGTTGCTCGTCTCCCAAGAAGAACGTTGCGAGGTCTCGAGCGAAGAAGATCACGGCCAACCCCAACGCACCCATGGACAATACGGCATAACCGCATGCCCGCCAGCCGCTGCGCGCAGCGCCGTCGTGGTCACCCGCGCCGAGGTTCTGGCCAACCAGCGTAGATCCGGCAATGGAGAAGCCAAAGCCGACCGTCATGCACACCATCAAGAGATTGGTGCCAACGTTGTAGGCGGCAAACGCTTCCGTTCCATAGAAGTTGCCGATGAGCATCAGGAACACGAAGAAGCCCAATTGAAACACCATCTGCTCGACGGCCGCGGGGTAACCGACGTCCATGAGTTTCTTCAACCGCTCGCGCCGCCACCATCCACTGCGAACGTGCTTGACCTGAAACCGCTGCGATAGCCACAGCATGAGCAGCACCATGCCGCCCACGGTAAACGAGATACCCGCCGCTACCGCCACGCCGGCGACGCCGAGCCTAGGAAAGCCGAATTCGCCAAACACGAACAAGTATATCAGCGGTACGTTCAGCACATTGATACCGGCGCCGATCCAAAGCGGCGACCAAGCATCGCCAGAGGCCCTGAGCGCCGCGCTCAAAATGAAGGTCACCGCAAACGCAACGTTGAAAAAACTCAGCCAGCGGATGTTCTTTTCGGCAAGCGCCAACGTCTCCGTATCCAACCCAAACACGCCGGCAATGGATCCGGCGAACGAAACCCCAAACAACATGATGAAAAGCGAAAAAGCCCCGGCGAGCACGAGCGACGCCATCGTGACCCGGCTGGCTTCGTCGTAGTCGCCAGCGCCCCAGGCCCGAGCGACCAACGCCGTCGTTCCGGCACTCACAGCCATCAGCACCGCTTGCATCGCAAAGAACACGCGCTGCCCCGCGCCCACCGCCGCCAGGGCTTGGGTACCCAACTCGCCGATGAACTTGGTCTGCACGAGCCCCACGAAAGTGAAGGAGACGTTGCCGAGGATCGACGGAAACGCCAGTTGCCAGATGCTCGGCCGCTCCATGGGTGCCGGCTGATCGGGCTGGTCCTGCGACTTTGCATCCACTTTGGTGCGAATCCCTTTGCCTATTTGCTACTATGCCCCGCTCATTTTCTGGGGGGACATCATGACGGATGCCAACAACACCGCAGACATCGCGGTAACGCTCGACGAATTTGTGGCCACCGTGGAGATTCAACGCCCGCCACACAACTTCTTCGATCATAGCCTGATCGGACAGATAGCAGACGCCTTCGATGCGTTGGACGACAACCCTGACTGCCGCGCCATCGTGCTCGCGGCACAAGGCAAATCCTTTTGTGCGGGTGCCAATTTCGGCAGCGGGCAAGACGACAAATCCGGCAGCCAGGATTTTACCGAGGAAGGCTTCAAGAACACCACCGGAATTCTCTACCGCGAGGGAGCGCGCCTATTCGGCAACAAGAAACCGATCATCGGCGCCATTCAAGGCGCCGCCGTTGGCGGTGGTCTCGGTCTTGCACTGGTGCCCGATTTTCGCGTTGCGGCACCCGAAGCGCGTTTCTCGGCCAACTTCGTCAAGCTCGGTATCCATCAGGGCTTTGGCATCTCCGTCACGCTGCCGCGGTTGATCGGACAGCAGGCTGCCAATCTCCTGTTGTATACGGGCCGTCGTTTGAACGGTGAACAAGCTTTGCAGATAGGCCTGGTCGACGTGCTGACCGACCAGGACAACCTGCGCAGCGAGGCGATCAAACTGGCTCGCGAAATCGCCGAGAACGCGCCGCTTGCCGTGGCATCGGTCCGCGCGACGATGCGCCACGATCTCGCCGCGGCCGTTATCGAAGCGACGGAGCACGAGCTCGCAGAACAACAATGGCTGCGGGCCACCGACGATGCCGGCGAAGGCATTCGTGCCGTATCGGAGCGACGCCCCGGCAACTTCACGGGTAAGTAGGTATGCAACTCGAAAAGCTAGGCGTCTGGTACTTCTTCGATGGGCAACCCGCGGCGATCGCGGCGGAGGCAGCCAAACGCATCGAGGCGCTGGGTTACGCAGCGTTGTGGATTCCGGAAACCGTCGGTCGCAATCCACTGGTGTTCGCATCCTGGTTGCTCGCCAACACCAACGATCTGATCGTCGCTACCGGCATCGCGAACATCTACCATCGCGAACCCGGTGTGATGTTGGCGGGTCAGAATGCTCTAGCCGAGCAATCCAACAACCGTTTTCTGCTCGGCATGGGCGTATCACACAAGCCCCTCGTGGAGGGCGTACGCGGTCTCCAATACAAGGCACCCGTCGCCACCATGCGTGAGTATCTCGACAAGATGGCAGCAGCACCCTACCAAGGGGTACCGCCCTCCGAGACGCCGCCGACCGTGATCGCGGCACTGGGACCCAAGATGCTAGAGCTTGCCCGCGACAAGTGTACGGGCGCTCATCCTTACTTTACTTCGCCGGACCATACCGCCATGGCCAGGGACATACTCGGGCCCGATAAATGGCTCTGCGTCGAACAGAAAGTCGTGTGTGAGCCCAACGCCGACAAGGCCAGAGAGTTGGCAAGGCCCGTCGCCGGTATCTACCTCGGTTTACCCAATTACCGTAACAACTGGCTACGCATGGGGCTCAGCGAAGCCGATCTAGACAACGGCGGATCTGACAAGTTCATCGACGCAACCTTTGCGTGGGGCACGACCGACGCGATCAAGGCGCGTATTCAGGAACATTTCGATGCCGGAGCCGACCACGTGTGCATTCAACCGGTAAATCCCACCGGTCGATTTGGGGATCTACATTGGGAGGCGCTGGAAGCCTTGGCACCGAACTAATTCTTATTCTGGACAGGCACTAATTAACGGTCAAACGCCAAACCCCCCATAGGCGCCGCGGAAAAACACCAGCGGTCCGCGTTGGTCGTCCAAAATACCCAGGTCCTTGACGCGGCCGATGGCAACGGTGTGATCGCCCGCGTCATGCTCCACCGCAAGTTCGCAGTCTATGTATGCCAGTACTCCGGCCAATACGGGCGAGCCGGTCTCGCCTGGTTGCCAACCGATCTCGGCAAACTTGTCGATGCCTGTCTGCGCAAAAATGTCGCAGACGGACTGCTGGTCTTCCCCAAGGATGTTGATGCAGAAGTTGCCGCTTGCCTGCAGCTTCGGCCAGCTCGTACTGGATTTTGCCGGACAAAGCGCGACAAGCGGCGGATCGAGGGACAGCGACGCAAACGATTGTGCTGCGAAACCGAAAGGCTCGCCCTCGAGGCAACCCGTCGCGATTACAACCCCGGTCGCGAACTGCCCCAAGGTGGTGCGTAGATCGCGATCATCGAAGTGCCCCATTTACACCCTCAACGCCAAACAATTCACTATAGCGCGCCGAACTTTGACGGCCAACTCAACTTCACTAGAATGTCGTTCTCCACCGATCAATGATTAGTGCCGAATGAATAGCGCCGTGTCCGAACCCGAACAATTCCGCTCCGAGGTCCAAGAATGGCTTGCAGAGAACTGCCCGCCGTCAATGCGCACCGCGACGCCCGAAGACGAAGTCATCTGGGGAGGGCGCAGCCAGCACTTCAAGAATCCGGATTCGAAAGTCTGGTTGCAACGCATGGCCGAACGCGGCTGGACCGCACCGACGTGGCCGAAGCAATACGGGGGCGGCGGGTTGTCATTCGACGAACAGCGGATTCTGCAGCAGGAGCTCGCACGCGCCAAGGCACGCACGCCGCTGAACAGCTTCGGCATCTGGATGCTCGGGCCCGCGTTGCTTGAATACGCCAACGAAGACCAGAAACTCGAATATCTGCCCAAGATAGTGCGCGGCGAAATTCGCTGGTGTCAGGGCTACTCCGAACCGAGCCACGGCTCAGACCTTGCTGCCTTGCAGACCAAGGCGGAAGACATGGGCGATTACTATCTGGTCAACGGGTCCAAGATTTGGACATCCTATGCCGATGAGGCTGACTGGATCTTCTGCTTGGTGCGCACGGAGCCGAACGTTCCCAAACACCAGGGCATCAGCTTTCTACTGTTCGATATGGCCTCAGAGGGCATATCGACTTCGCCGATCGAACTCATCAGCGGCTCTTCACCGTTTTGTCAGACATTTTTCGACGACGTCAAAGTCCCCAAACAGCAACTCGTGGGCGAGTTGAACAACGGCTGGACCATCGCCAAACGGCTGCTGCAACACGAGCGCAACATGGTGGCGGGCATCGGCGGCAACTCCGCACTCGGCGCTTCCGGACGCAAACTCGAAGACGTTGCCAAGCAGTATCTCGGCGAACGAGACGGGCGCATCGACGATCCCGTGATTCGACACCAAGTCACCAGCCATCGCCTCAACGACCGCGCCTTTCAGCTGACGCTGGCGCGCAGTGCCGAAGAAGCCAAGGCCGGCAGTAGCAACGGGCACCTGGCCTCGGTCTTCAAGTACTACGGTACCGAGCAGAACAAACGCAAATACGAAATCATGTTGGAAACCATGGGCACCCAAGGCGTCGGGTGGCAAGGTAGCGCGTTCGACCACCGGGAACTGGCGACGGCCCGGCAATGGCTGCGTTCAAAAGCCAACTCCATCGAAGGCGGCACCAGCGAGGTGCAGTTGAACGTCATCGCCAAGCGCGTGTTGGGATTGCCGGATTGACCAAGCCAATCGCCAGCCGAAACCTCATTCTAAGCCCTTGATTTTGCTGAATTTGCCCCAATATAGAGTTAGCCCCCTACGATAGCTGGATGGCGGGCAGCCGCCGGCCCAACCAGCGATCGAGGGACAACCGTACGGACATAAAGGACTCGTCATGGAAACCATCATTACCCTCGTCGTCCTCGCAGTCGTCGTGTTCTGGATCATCTCGATCTACAACAAACTGGTCGCTTTCAAGAACCGCTTCAAGAACGCGTTCGCGCAGATCGAAGTCCAGCTGAAGCGTCGTTACGACCTCATTCCCAATCTCGTCGAGACCGCGAAAGGTTATCTTTCCCACGAACGAGAGACCCTGGAAGCCGTGATCTCCGCACGCAACCAGGCCCTCGCCGGTCTGCAAGCGGCAGCGCAAGATCCGGGTAATGCCGAAGCCATCAAAGGACTCGCTAGCGCCGAAGGCATGTTGGGCGGAGCGCTTGGGCGCCTGAACGTCGTCATGGAGGCCTACCCCGACCTGAAGGCCAACGAGAACATGATGCAAGTATCGGAGGAACTCACGACGACCGAAAATCGCGTGGCTTTTTCGCGACAGGCATACAACGACCAAGTCACCGACTACAACACGTACAAACAGACGTTTCCCCCGGTGGTGTTTGCCAACTTCTTCGGCCATAGCCAAGACGGTACGCTTCTGGAATTCGAAGACAGCGCAGCGATGCAAGCGGCACCCGAGGTGAAGTTCTAGTACCGCCGGAGGCATAAGTGAACTTTTTCCAAGCCCAAGACGACGCGCGCCGCAAAACGGGGCAACTCGTGGTGCTGTTCGGCATCGCGGTCGTCGTGTTGATCGTGCTGACCAACCTGCTGGTCGCCATCTTCGTCGCGACCGGCTCCGACTACGTCAACACCACCACCGGCGACTACACAAATCTAGTCGCCAACCTGCCAATGGACG
>CBDTZM010000138.1:0-5703 GCA_965364915.1 uncultured Pseudomonadales bacterium
CGTGAGTCCGAACGGGTCGGCAGGGGACGGAACGATGACCACCGGATTACCTCCGCCACCACCGCCGCCGCCACAACCGACGACCGCCACAAGCAAGCCGATCCACAACATTCGACGCACGATTATCTCCACGAGCTGATTAGGAGCGCCTCTGAGATTGTGCCTCAAACAACCTAAAAACGGTGACACAGACCACATCGTTGCTTCTCGCGTAATGATCACGCAATCTAACCGCAAAGCAATAACATCTGGGGGATGACATGTCCGACCGACTACCCGCCGTTAGCCTCGCGGCCGTGCCTGGCCGTCGCGCTACCACATTGGAAGTGGCAAAAGAGATCGAACGCCGCGGATTTCAGGGCATCTACTGCCCGAGTCTCGGTGATGGATTGGCCCTGTGCGAAGCCATCGCGCTAGTGACCAACGAAATCCACTTTGGCACCAGCATCACGCCGATCTACACACGCCACGTGAACGAGTTCGCGGCCACCGCATCGTTCATCCACGAAGTCTCCAACGGGCGCTTTCGATTCGGCGTCGGCGTGAGCCATGCCCCGGCAATGGACCGGTTAGGCGTTACGCAAGGCAAACCGCTTGCGGACATGCGCAAGTTCGTCGACGATCTGAAAGCCGTTCCTAGAGCCGGCGAACTGCCGCCGATCGTGTTGGCGACGCTGCGCACCAAGATGATTCGCCTGTCCGAAGAGATCGGGCAAGGCATGGTGTTCGCAAACGGCGCGCGCTCACACATGAGCGACTCGTTAGCCGCATTGAGCGATACCGCCCGAACCGGGGACGAGTTTACCATCGGCAACATGATCCCCACCTGCATCACCGACGACGAGGCCGCCGGTATGGCCGTGAACAGACGCACCTTGACGGGTTACGCGATGTTGCCCAACTACCGCAACTACTGGAAGGAGGCTGGCTACGTCGAAGAAATGGAAGGCGTAGAGACTGCGATGGCGGCCGGCGAACCCGACAAAGTCGGCGACCACCTATCGGATCGCTGGTTAGCAGACACCACCTTGTTCGGGTCCGTGACCAAGGTTCGCGACGGTATCGAGGCATGGTTCGACGCGGGGATCAAAACGCCCATCATCGTGCCGTCGTCCGCTTCGGGCGGGCAGATGAAGGCGATCGAAGAGTTCTTCGCGATCTGGTAGCCGCGGCCGGATTAGGCGGGCTCGAAGCGCAGCAGCGTCACATCGTCCGAGGCTTTGTCGAAGACCGGTTGCAGCTTCATGCCGATCTTGATGTCGGCTTCTTCGACATTGACCAACGTGCTGGTGATACGCACGCCTTCGTCCAATTCGACCACGGCGAGTTTCTGCGGCACCTCGTCCACGAAGTGCAGCGAGGTCGGTTGGCGGGCCAACGTGAAGGTATAGAGCGTGCCGGTTCCGGCTACCGTGTGCCAAGCGAGCCTACGCGACAGGCAACTCGAACAGTGGCTGCGTGGGTAAAAAATCCAGGTCTCGCATTCGACGCAGCGCTGCAATCGCACTTCGCCCGCATTCAATCCGTCCCAAAATGGTTGCGTCGCGGGCGTGGGGACCGGTAGCGGCTTTAGCAAATTCAACTCATCCATGCTGTTCATCCGCCTTGTAAAACCAATGCCGCTTGTTCGCTCATGACCCCACCGGTGCCGGACACGTAGACCGTGTCGCATCGACCCAGTTGGCGCTCGCCGGCCCTACCCATGATCTGCCGCACGGCTTCCACGGCTTGGGTCATACCGCCGGCAATTCCGGCCTGGCCCATGCCCAACTGTCCACCGTGGGTGTTGAGCGGAAAATCGCCCCGGAAAGTCAGATCGTGATCGCGGATGAACGCCAGTCCTTCACCCTTGCCGCAAAAACCGGCGTCTTCTATCGTCAAGAGCGCGGTGATCGTGTAGCAGTCGTAAATCTGCGCCGCATCGACCTGGCTGGGTTGCAGGCCTGCCATCGCAAAGGCCTGTTTGGAGGCAGGGCCAACCGGGGTGTAGCACATGTCTTGCGCATATGTCGGCGTCTTGATCGTCAAGTGTTCACCGAACCCGGTGACGCACACGGGTCGGTTTTTGCAACGCCTGGCGACTTCTTGACTGGCGACGACGAGCGCGCCGCCCCCAGCGACCGGCATGACGATCTCCAACATTCTTAAGGGGTCGGCGATGAGCTTGCTGGCAAGTACTTCTTCGATAGTCACCGGCTTACCGAAGAACGCCGCATTGGGATTGAGTGCGGCGTTGTGCCGTTGATCGACCACCAACTTGGCCATGGCTTCGGCGTCGTAGCCAAACTCGCTGGCATAGCGCTGCGCAATCATGGCGTAGCCGCAGTTTTGCGCGAGATTGCCATACGGCACTTCGAATTCGCCTTGCGGGGAACCCCAATTGACACTCGTCGCACCAAAGTAGCGGGCCGGGTTGACCGGCTGCTTGACAGGATTCGACGGGAGCGGCAGCGACGGCAACGCCCACACCACCACGTCACAGACCCCCAGTTCTATCGCCGCAGCCGCGCGCCAGACCATGCCGATCGCGTTGGCGCCGCCGAGATCGACGTGCTCGGCGAAGTTCACCGGCTGACCCAGATATTCGACGATCGTGGCAGGCGCGAACATGCCCGTCTCGCGTATTCCGGCGCACACGATACCGTTGATGTCACTAGCCGTCAGACCCGCGTCGTCCAGCGCCTGTCTGGCAAGCTCCGACCACTGTTCTGTCGTGAACATCTTGCGCCCGGTGTATTGGCGCTCATGCTTGAATTCCGCGAACCCAACGACGGCCGCGCTCCCCCGAAGTCCCATGATCTTTCCAATTGGCAGAATCGAATGCGTCTGATGATAGACTCAATGTCCTTGCCATTCCCAGCGAGGCGTCCATGTCGCAACGCCAATGGCCTGTCATCAAGCGTCCGAGCTAAGCCCGGGTCATGCGCCTTTGGTTGATACGTCACGCCAAATCTTCGTGGGCTAACGCCGGGCAAAGCGACCTCGAGCGCCCGCTCAACGACAGGGGCGAACGCGACGGTCCGCGAATGCAAGCCTGGCTGGCGAGCGAACCGCACGGGGCCGCATGGATTTGGTCGAGTGATGCGGTTCGTGCCCAAGCGACCGCCGCCTTCGTCCACCAAGCCTTCAACGATGCAACCCTCACCGTCGATCATCGTCTTTACGGGGCGTCACCCGAAGCGATTCTGGATGTGGTCAGGGGAACGCCCGAAGGTGTCGAGTCGATAGCGGTCATCGCCCACAATCCAGGCATGTCTCACTGTCTGAATCTAGTCTGCGGACAGAACGTCACCTACTCACTGCCCACTTTCGGTGTCGCGCGACTTTTTTGGCCGGGCGCCGTCACCGATCTTTCCGTGGGCAACGCCACGTTGGAAGTGTTGATGTCGCCGAAGACATTGCCCGATCGGAGTTGAACTTAAGCTACGCGCCCTTTCTCAACCGGCATACGAAAAAACCATCCCACAGCGTATCCGGTAGTACCCGCACCGCATGTTCGATGCGTTGATCCAGCGGCTTGTCTTGCCAGTCAATCAATCCGGGCATGGAAGGGACGCCGGTTACGTCAATCGGTTCAAGTTCGGCCTCGATACCGCTGCGTAACAAGTTGTCTACCACCATTTCGTTTTCTTGCGGCGCAAACGCACAGGTGCAATAGACGAGCACGCCGCCAGGCTTGAGCGCGTGGAAAGCCGAGCGCAACAACCGAACCTGCTTTCTGGCGGTCTCGCGAATCTTGCGCGGTTTCCAGTGGGCGTAGGTCTTGGGGTCTGCGAGACGGATGCGGGCTTCCGATGAACAGGGCGCATCGAGTAATACGCGGTCGAACCGTTCGGGCACCTTGCGACCGATGCTGCGCCCGTCCGCGAGATAGAGGTCGGAATTGGTGACGCCACACCGCACAAGATTCGCGCGCAAACGGTGAAAACGACCTTTCACCACCTCGACCGCTGCGATTCGACCGGTGTTGCGCATGGCCGCGGCGATACCTACGGTCTTGCCACCCGGGGCCGCAGCGAGGTCCAGCACTTCTTCGTCCTCGCGCGCCCCCAAGGCACGTACCGCCAACAGACTGGAGGGATTGATAGGGTATAGCCAACCATCCGTGGTACCGGCATGCCGGGTGACCGTAGCACGGTCGGGGTGGTCGACATGATAGGCGCCGTCGAAACCGGCCACGCGTTCGCCAAACGGTTCGAACGACGCCGGGCGTTGCCGCAACGGATTCAACCAATACGCTTGACGTTTGGGTTCCAATAACGATGCCCAAACCGCAGACCCGGTCGACTCGCCGTATATCTCGGCGAGTCGGTCGCGCAGTTGGTCTATCTGCTGCGGAAGCACATTCGGATTGATTGCCATGGTGTGTTACTTATTGTGTGCCAACCGCTCAACGAAAATCCATCACGGGTTCGCTGGACTAGCGCCGGCGCAACGAGTATATCTATCGTCGTTCAAGGACACTGGAGGACGCCGAATGCTGGCATTTCTATCTTTTCTCGTATTGTTGGGCATCGCCTACCTCGTTTGGCGCGTAACCGATCAATTGCCGGACCTGGTGTTTCGCCTCAGCGAGATACAGCGCGACGTGGCGGAGCTACGCCGACGCGGCGGTGACGGTGCAGCAGAGCCGGCCGCTGTACCGGCGTCGACGGCGCAAACCGCCATCCCCGAACCGCCTGCGACGGCGACACCTGCGGCTACGACCAGCGCCGACACGGACCCGGACACCAGCCCGGCGACGTCCGGCGAGGGTGGGCAAAACGGCTAGCTTCGTTGGGTTCAGATCGTCTGCCGATTGGCGCATATGGCTAGGCCTTGTACTCACGTTCTCCTGGTTGTTGCTCGGTGTCCTTTACGTATCGACCAACATCGGGTGGGGCAGTTTCAATGAACTGCCGGCGGACGAGTTAGGCAGTTTCCTCGAGGGTGCTTTTGCACCGTTGGCGTTTCTCTGGTTGGTGATCGGCTACTTCCTACAGCAGAAAGAACTCCAACAGAACACCGAGGCGATCCGTTCACAAGCAATCGCGATTCAGGGGACAGCGGAGCAAGCCGTCATCCAATCCGAACAGATGATGGCCAACGAAATGCACGCTCGGCAGGAAGCGTTCTTACAAGTCGCCAAGTCAGTCAACGGTCAGCTGGGATCCATCGCCGCACTACTGTATTTGTCCAGCCACGGCGCCGGGGGCAACGGTAGCGTCACCCAGGAGGAAATCGGGCAGCTGTTCTCTCAGATGACTGGGCAGGACACGGAAGTGTTCTCGCGGCGCATGTTGACTTCGACGATGGCGCAAGCCACCCCGGAAGACCAGTACACGTTGTACTATGGCACCCTGGTGCGTGCGCGGCATTCCAATAGCTTCATCTTTTCGTTCGAGCGCATGATGCGGCGCGCGGAAATGGTCGACACCGACAACATGATTCGCGACTCACTGATGGCGAGCGGACACGGTTTCGTCTATCGAATCATGAAGCGCCATCAGGAAGCGGCGCCCAGAGAATACGCCGACCACACTATCACCGGCACACACATCGATTTCTAGAGGGGAAAATTAGTATGAATTGGATAAGCTTTACTCCGTTGTTTCTCTTGTTTATTTGCACGATTGGTTGGGCCGGCGAGGCCGATAGGTTCGCCAACGTCCAAGTCACGTCCCAGCACGTCGGCGGCACCGTGCACATGCTCACCGGAGCAGG
>CBDTZM010000139.1:0-5696 GCA_965364915.1 uncultured Pseudomonadales bacterium
GTTGCTGCGCTTCGAGATCGACTTTCGGTGGTTCTTCGACCTGCACCTTGGGCTCCGGATCCGCCTTAACCTCCTCGCGGCCCGGCTGAGCTTGCTCAACGTCAGGCGGTGGCCGGAGCCTAGGTGGCGGCGCCTTCGGCTGCAACACCAACAATTGCGCATGGACAATCTGCGGCTTGATAAGCCTCATGTCTTTGGATGGGTTCCAGCCACTATACAGCGCTGCGACCGCGAGCAAGTGCACTACGAGCGCCAACAGTAACGGCAGGCCGTAGTAGCGTAGGGCAACCGGCATCTGCTGAGCGGCCGTCAACCGTCGACCAGATCGGGCGGATCGGTAATCAAGCCGACGCTCTCGGCCCCGGCTTTCTGCAACACGGTCATCACCCTCACCACCGTGCCATAGTCGAGCTTGTGGTCGGCTTTAACGTAAACCGGAACCTCCGGGCGGGCGCGCAAGATTTTGGCGGCTTGATCTTCCAGCGAGTAGAGCGTCACCCTCGTACCCTCGTCGTCGGCGTTTTGAATGCCTAAGTTGAGGAAGATCGCACCGTCTTCGCGTACGGATACGACCAGCGGGTCGTCCTCGGTGTCGGTGATGGGTTCCGAGGGTGCTTTCGGCAGATCGACGAGCACGCCCTGGGTCAACAGAGGTGCGGTGGCCATGAAGATCACCAACAACACCAACATGACATCGATGTACGGCACGACATTGATCTCGGAAATGGGCTTGCGACGCGCAGACATCAGCTTTTGGATATCCGTGCTTGAGCGGCACGATGCAGAATGCTCGTGACCTCATCGTTGAAGGCATCGTAGCGCTTCATCAATACGTCTACCCGTGCGGAGAAGCGGTTATAACCTATCACCGCGGGAATCGCCGCAAACAGTCCCATGGCCGTCGCGACCAGGGCCTCGGAAATACCCGGGGCAACCGACGCGAGCGTCGCTTGGCTCATGCTCGCCAGGCTGCGAAACGAATTCATGATGCCCCAGACCGTGCCGAACAGGCCAACGTACGGACTTGTCGAACCGACGGTGGCGAGGAACGCTAAATGCGTCTCCAGCCGTTCTTCTTCGCGGGTCAGCGCCACGCGCATTGCGCGTTGCACGCCTTGCATGATGGAGTCGATTTCGGCGCCCGATTGTTCGGACAAGCGCCCGTATTCCTTGAACCCGGACACGAACATGGTTTCGATACCCGTCAGGTCGTCGTGGCCGTCCAACTCCGAATACAGTTGCCGCAGATCGATACCGGACCAGAAGTGGTCTTCAAACTCGTCCACTTGATTGAGTACGCGTCTGAGAAAAAACCAGCGCTGAAAGATCATCATCCAAGAAGCGATAGAGGCAAGCGCCAACACGAACAGAACGGCCTGCACCAACAAGTCGGCATTGGCGACTATCTCAAATATGGAGAGCTGCTCTGGCAAGGCGGGGGGCCTCCTCTTAAGTTAAGGGCTACTTATGGCTACCTGCGAGTTTATGTGTCGAGTTCCAGGTTCATCGCGCGCTGCCCTGCCCCATCGCCTGCGCTTTCCGGAACGATGAGATCGAAATGCAGGTAGGCTTTCGTGGTCGCAACGCGACCGCGCGGGGTTCGCATCAAAAAGCCTTGTTGGATGAGATAGGGTTCGAGCACATCCTCAATGGTGTCACGTTCCTCACTGATGGCGGCCGCAAGCGAATCCAGCCCGACCGGGCCGCCGGAAAACTTATCGATGATCGTCTCTAGAAGGCGCCGGTCCATGTTGTCGAAGCCTTCACGGTCAACGTTCAACATGTTGAGGCCTTGATCGGCAATCGCTTGATCGACAACGCCTTCTGCTTTGACTTCCGCATAGTCACGAACGCGTCGCAACAAGCGATTGGCAATGCGCGGGGTGCCGCGCGAGCGTCGTGCAATTTCATCGGCACCCGCCAGATCGGTCTGCAACGTCAACTTCTCCGCCGAGCGTTGGACAATCTCACTCAGTTCTTCGACCGTGTAGAACTCCAATCGTTGCACGATGCCGAACCGGTCCCGCAGGGGCGAGGTCAGCAATCCTGCACGGGTGGTTGCACCCACCAGCGTGAACTGCGGCAGATCGAGCTTCAGCGAGCGGGCCGCCGGCCCCTCGCCGATCAAGATGTCGATCTGAAAATCCTCCATCGCCGGATAGAGAATTTCTTCCACCACCGGAGACAAGCGATGAATCTCGTCGACGAACAACACGTCGCCATCTTCGAGATTGGTCAGCATGGCGGCAAGGTCACCGGGTCGTTCCAGCACCGGACCCGAGGTGGATTTGATCGCAACCTGCATCTCGTTGGCGATGATGTTGGCCAACGTGGTCTTGCCGAGCCCCGGCGGGCCGAAAATCAGACAATGGTCCAACGGTTCGGCGCGCCGACGCGCCGCTTCGATGAAGATATGCATCTGCTCTTTGACGGCGTTCTGGCCGATGTACTCGGCTAAGCTGGACGGCCTCAGGCTTCTATCGACGCGAGCTTCGGCGTTGTCGGCCGGGGTCGAACTGATCAGCCGGTCCGGCTCGATGCTCATGGCGAGGTCTCGGTTTGCCGGCCAATGCGCTGCAAGGCGGCTCTCACGATTTGTTCGGAAGACAGTGACTCGGTACGCACGCTACCGACCACACGCGCAGCTTCGGTGGGTCGGTAACCCAACGCCACCAATGCGCGTTCGGCCTCGATGGTGACTGTTCGATCGGCGTGTATCCCGCTGGCCGCGGGCTCGATGGCGAGATGCGCAAGACGGTCTTTCAGATCCACCAACAACCTTGCAGCGGTCTTACGGCCGATGCCGGGTACTTGCATAAGAAGGGAAACATCGTTTTGTGCAACGGAACCAGCCAATTCACGGATATCGACGCTGGAAATCACCGACAAAGCCAGTTTTGGACCGACGCCGTTGATGCGAATGAGCGCGCGAAATAGATCGCGCTCGCCCTTATTCTGAAAACCAAACAGCAGCTGCGCGTCTTCCCGATACACGGGGTGCGTATACAACGTGACCTCCGCGCCCACCGGCGGAAGTGCAGCGAGCGCGCCGGTAGAGACATCCACCTCATAGCCGACGCCGCTTATGTCTATCAAGACGCTCTGTTCGACGACCTCGACTAACTGGCCCTTAATGCGCCCGATCATATTTCCTACCTGATCTTCGGTACGGCATCGCCTGCAGCGATTTGGACGCCGCCACGATAAGCAGTATTGACGTGACAAATGGCAATCGCAAGAGCATCTGCCGCATCCGCGGTCGGTTCGCCCGGCAAATTCAGCAACACGCGAACCATATGTTGTACCTGAGCTTTACTCGCACGCCCGGTGCCGACGACGGTTTTCTTGACGGAGCGGGCCGCATACTCATACACGTCCAATTCGGCAGCAACAGCCGCGGCAATCGCGACACCGCGCGCTTGACCCAGTTTCAGCGCCGAACTCGGGTTGCGCGCGAGAAACACTTCTTCGATGGCGACCACGTCGGCCCCGTGCTCGCCGATGAGGGTGACCACGCCCTGGTAGATCTCGCCCAGGCGTTGCGGCAACGGGCCTTGATCCGGCTTGATGCACCCGGAAGCGAGGTAGCGGATCTGCTTGCCGTCAACGACGATGACGCCGTAACCGGTGACCCGCGAACCGGGGTCGATGCCAAGGACTATCGACACTTCTCGAATCCTTCAGTCGTCGTAGGCGCTATCGGGAATCTCTCCGTTGCTGTAGACGTTTTGCACATCATCGAGTTCCTCTAACGCGTCGATCAGGTGCAGCAGCTTCTCGGCCTGCGTATCGTCGCAGGGGCTGGTCGTCGTGGCCAGCATCGTCACCTCGGCATGGTCCGGCTCGAGGGATGCTGCGCTGAGCGCTTCCACCACCCGGCCCAGGTTCTCCCACGACGTCGTAACCGATACCGCACCGTCATCTTCCGCTTCGATATCCTCGGCGCCGACCTCCAACACGACCTCCATGATCTGCTCTTCGTCGGCACCTGGGGCGAAGTTGATGACGCCGAGTTTGTTGAACAGGTACGCAACCGATCCGTCGGTGCCTAAGTTGCCGCCATGCTTGGAAAACGTGTGCCGGACTTCGGCAACGGTTCGATTGCGGTTGTCGGTCATCACCTCAACGAGTATCGCCACGCCGCCCGATGCGTATCCCTCGTAAACGAGTTCTTCGACATTCGCGCCTTCGTCGCCGCCGGCACCTCGCGCGATGGCTCGCTCGATCGTGTCTTTGGGGACGTTGGCGCCCAACGATTTGTCTACCGCAACGCGCAGCCGCGGATTGTCGTTTGGGTCACCGCCGCCAAGGCGGGCGGCTACGGTGACCTCGCGAAGAATCTTGGTCCACAACTTGCCGCGCTTGGCGTCCTGGCGTGCCTTGCGGTGCTTGATGTTGGCCCATTTACTGTGTCCGGCCATCTATGGAAAAGCCTAGCTGGGGGATCGGGTACGAATATGTAGCTCGCGTAGCTGGTGTTCGTCAACAGGGCTGGGCGCCGCCATCATCAGGCAAGCGGCCGACTGGGTTTTCGGAAAGGCGATGACGTCGCGTATGGCCTGAGTGCCCGTCATCAGCATGACCAGGCGATCCAGGCCCAGGGCAATGCCGCCGTGCGGCGGACAACCATGTTTCAGCGCGTCGAGCAGAAAGCCGAACTTGATCGCGCCCTCTTGGCCGATGTTCATGACCTCGAACACGCTCTGTTGCATTTCTGCATCGTGAATCCGCAAGGAACCGCCGCCGAGTTCGTAGCCGTTCAACACGACATCGTACGCCGCGGCCTTAGCGCTCAGCGGATCTTCGAGCAACGCCTCGCGAGTGCATGCGGGTTTGGTGAACTGGTGGTGCACGGCCACCCGGGTGCCGTCGCGACCTTCTTCGAACATCGGCCAATCGACGACCCAAAGCGGCGTGTAGCCTTCGGCAATCAGGCCTAGGTCGCGACCCAATTCATTGCGCAGCGCACCTATGGAGTCGTTGACGACACTGGCGTCATCTGCGCCGAAGAACACGATATCGCCGTCCGCGGCCCCGACCCGTTGCAGCACTGCACTGACGACCTGGTCGGGTAGGAATTTCAATATGGGCGATTGCAAACCCGACATACCTGCCTGCAGGTCGTTGACCTTGATGTAGGCGAGGCCCTTGGCGCCGTAGCGTGCAACGAAATCGGTGTAGCCATCGATGATCTTGCGGGTGAGCTGCGCGCCGCCGGGGGCCTTCAAAGCCACGACGCGGCCTTTGGCATCATTGGCCGGGCCGTTGAACACCTTGAACTCGACAGCTTGCATGAGGTCGCCAACATCGACCAACGTCAATGGGTTGCGCAGGTCCGGCTTATCGCTCCCATACAGACGCATGCATTCATCCCAGGCGAGCACCGGAAACGGTTCGAGCTCGACGTCCAACAGCTCGCTGAACAGGCGTTTCAACATATCTTCGGTGAGATCCATGACGTCCTGCTCGCGGACGAACGAAGCCTCGATGTCTATCTGGGTAAATTCAGGCTGCCGGTCGTGGCGCAGGTCTTCGTCCCGGTAACAACGCGCCAGCTGGTAGTACTTGTCCATACCGGCCATCATCAAGAGCTGTTTGAACATCTGCGGCGACTGCGGCAAGGCAAAGAACTCACCGGGATGGGTTCGACTCGGTACAAGGTAGTCCCGCGCTCCCTCGGGCGTCGACCGGGTCAA
>CBDTZM010000140.1:0-5689 GCA_965364915.1 uncultured Pseudomonadales bacterium
CGATACCCTTCTCGATCTGTAGGATCGCACTCGGGTAATCCTTCATCTGGTAGTAGACCTGGCCCATGAAGATGTGTGGTGAAGGTCCCGGGTTGTTAGCCTTCGTTAGCCAAATCTCCATATAGCGGAGCGCCTCGGTGTATTGCTCGTCGACGAAACTCAGCTGGGCAAGCGTATACAGCGTGGTAATTTCCAAGCCCTCGGGAATGTCCTCACCTTGGGATACGACGATAGCGTATTCGCGGATCGCGGCCTTGTAGTCCTCTTTCGAGAAATATACGAAACCGAGCATGTTGTGGATCTGCCCTATCTCGTTGCCGTTGTAGCGACGGCTTCGGTCCAACATGCCTTGCAGCACTGCCTCTGCCCCTACCAGGTCTTTCAAGTCGATGAATTCCTGCGCCTCTGCAAGCTTCTTGAACGTTTGTTCGCTCATGGACGGCACACGGCGAGTCTTTTGCGGTTTTGCTTCCTCTTCGGCAGCAGCGGCGCTTAATCCAACGACATGTGAGTCGAGCTCTGCCGCGAACGGCAGCACCAGCAGCAATGCTAAGGCAATCGTGGTCTGTATGACTTTCATGCTTACTCCCTTACCCGTCGGCAAGCTCAAACGTAATGCGGTTGCGCACCCCGGCGACGTCGATGGGTTCGCCGTTGACGACCTTGGGCTTGTATTTGAATTTCAGAGCCGCACCCAAGGCTGCGCGATCGAAAATGCCTGGCGGCTTCGACTCGATGATTTCCGGATCGCGTACCGCGCCCGTCTTGGTCACGGTGAACTGCAACAGCACATACCCCTCGATGCCTCGGGTTTGCGCACGCCGCGGATAGATGGGCGCGACCTTCACGATCGGTAGATATTCACCGTCCGAGCTGAACCCGCCGATACCGCCAACGTTCAGGTCGACGTTGACGTCCACGGCGCCAATGTCGACACCCTGCGAATTGACGTTCGAGTCGAATGTCGGCTTCGGCATATCGGGCGGCGGCTCGTCCGGCGGCGGCGGCGGTTTGGGTTTACGCTGTTTGAGCTGAAGATCGATATCGTCTTCAACCCGGACAAAATCGACGATCTTACCGGTAATAGAATCATCGAACGGGCTCTTGTCACTTTTGATCAAGGCCTGCATGAGCAGGAACAACGCGAACGTCGCCACTGCGCCAAGCGTTACCCCGAATACGTATCGCATCAACATGTTATGCCTCCGTCGAAATGGCGACTTCAGTCAGTCCCGCGGCACGCGCCGCGCTCAGGACTGCTTTTAGGAGATGGTATTTGGCTTCTCGGTCGGCCTGTATCACCAAGCCACCCTTGGGGTTCTCTGCGTGCAGCCGCTCGATGTGCGCGCGCACCGCATTGACATCGACCTTCTTCTTGTCTATCCAGATGTCACCACCTTCCCCAATGGCGACGAGCACGCTGACGGTCGGTTTTTGTTCCGAGGTTTCGGCCTCGGGACGCAGCACTTCAATACCCGCCTGTTTGATGAACGTCGCCGTCACGATGAAAAAGATCAGCATGATGAAGACGACGTCGAGCATGGGCGTCAAGTTGATGTCGGAATCTTCGTCCGTCCGCGAATAGCTACTTCGACGGTTCATCGTAGGTTACTCCTGGATCTTGCTTTGAAGGCAAAGCGATCACCTAGTGGTCCTTCGTCAAGTGATCGGAAAACAATTCAATTTCGGTATCCACTCTACGCTTGAGATAGGTACTTCCCATCACACCCGACAACGCGGCAATCATACCCGACATCGTCGGAATCGTTGCCATCGACACACCGGCCGCCATAGAGCGTGCGTTACCACCTTGTGTCGCCATCGAGTCGAACACCGAGATCATGCCCGTTACCGTACCCAACAGGCCTAGCAACGGACACAGCATCACACAAGTTTGAATCAAGGGCAGGCTACCCGAGATTTTGTCCGCGGCCTCGGAGATGATCGAGTCGCGAATCTGACTTGCGCTCCACGAGCGGCGTTCCGGCCGCGCCTCCCACGCTTCGGTGGCTTCGCTTACGACCAACTTATGCTCGGACTGGAAGTACCACACGCGCTCGAAAATGAGCGTCCACATCAAGAAGGTAAGGCCGGCGATGAGCCATAGGACATCGCCGCCCTGCTCCATGAATTGAACGATGGCTAAATAGGCATCACCAAACATGACGGCCCCTTACCCCAACGCCTGGCCGGATTTCTCTGCATGATCGGCAATCAAGCCCGCAGTCTGTTCCTCCAGCACGTGAATCACGGATCGACTGCGGGTCGCCACGATCGAGTGCAACAGCGTCATCGGAATCGCCACGCAAAGACCGAGTACCGTCGTCATCAGCGCGGTCGAGATGCCGCCGGCCATGGTCTTGGGATCGCCGGTACCGAATAGCGTGATCGCCTGGAACGTCAGGATCATTCCGATCACCGTGCCCAACAGGCCGAGCAGCGGTGCGACCACGGAGATCACCTGTATGAGGGTTATATTCCTGGTTAACCTGGGCGTCTCCCCTAATATCGCCTCGCTCAACTTCAATTCCAACGTCTCGACATCGACTTCCTTGTTCTCGTGATAGACGTTCAGCACTCGACCCAGCGGGTTGTCGTCACTTGGTTCATCGGATTTCTTCTGTGCGTTGACCTTGGCGCCGATCATCGACAGGGTCACCAAACGTTCGATGGCAAGCAGAATGCCGACGATACCGCCTAGGATGATGACCGAGCCGACTTCCGCACCTTGGCCGTCACAGAACGGTAGCCAACACTCGCCTTTCGCAATACCACCGAACGGAGACCCCACCCGTTCTCCAACGGTCGCAGCCTGAATCAACAACTCCAACAGCGACCCCCGCGTCGGATCGACGGCGAACGCCACCACCTCACCGGGAGAGGCGTCTTCGAGATCTTCCGCCGTGTTCGTGTAACGCCCCGCGGGTTGCCGCGCCAACTCCACCAACGTGCCGTCGTCGACATCGTATTTGAGATATTCGCCATCGCCGATGACAGCAAAAGCACCGATCCGAATGACGTTGGTTTGCTTCTGTTCGCCGCTCAGCATGTTGATGGTGGCGGGAAAGCGCGCAACGCGACTGGACTCGGTCATCTCGCGCTGCAACTCGAACCAAAGCGTTTCCATCTCATCGATAGTGGCAAGCTGGCTCGCGGTCCCCATCTTGGCCGCCAAATCGCCTAACCACTCGCCTCGGCCCGGATACTGGACAGAGATGACCGATCCTTCGAATAGCCCCCGGGTGTCGCCGGCGACCTGCTGCAGAACGCCGAACAACTCGCGCAACGAACCCAGACGGCGATCCAACTGCTCCTGCAGGTCGCCGATGCGAATTTCGTTTTCCTCGAACTGCGTTTCCAACCGGTCAGAGCGCTGTTCTTCGCGCCGTCGTTCCGCTTGGGCGTCGGCGAGCAATCCGGCTTGCTGTGCTTTGTCGTTGCGAAAACGCGTTTCGCGTCGCGTGTGTTCTCGCGATTCGACGACGCGTCGCTGCTCGACGTTGTCGAGCAGTTCACCGAGCGTATCGGCTTGATTCACCACGAGGTCGCTGGCGACCGGTGCGGTTGCCGCCTCATCACCTTCGGCGGCGCTCGCAAAAGGCGCCAAGATGGCGAAAGCGGTACCGATGAAGGTGGCAACAATTTGTTGTTTGAGTGATTTCATTACTGCACCTCCGGGCCATGTACTGGGAGGGTCAGCATGTCTACCGTAAGCTGCTTGCGCTCCATGCGAATGCCGTTGCGTACCGGAGTCTTGTACTCGTCATCCACCGGTTCCCAGGCACCGGACGCTTGGTTCCACATGCCGGTCTCTTCCCCGTCCGGGGTTTGGTAAACGAGTGCAATGCGGCCAACCTTCAAGACATCTACTTTGCGGTCGATGCCGGCGATGTTGATGGTGTCGCCGTAGGACGACAGTGTGCGGCCATACTCGTTCTCGATCTGATAGGCGCGCAAGACTTGCGAGTACTTCTCCGACACGGCAACGTCAGCGCGATCCATCATGGTGCGCAGATTTTCGATACGGCCGTGTCGTTCGTTCAGGAGGAACGGCAGGTCGAGGTCCACGAACTGTTCTAGGCCGTCGATCATGCGCAGCATCAAGGGCGTGATTTGACGCTCGATGACCGTCACCTTGTCGATGGAGTCGGAAAGTTGAGCCATCTCACGTTCTTGGCTGCCGATCTGCTTCTCGAGCTGGCGGTTGTAAACCCGCAAGCCCTCGATCTCTTTGAGGACGGTTTTGTACTCGTTCAGAAGTTGGCGCGTCTCTTCGGTCAGCGCATCGATCTTCGCTTGCGAGGACCGCGCAGCCTGATTCATGCGCTCGGCGATTTGGTAGATGTCTGCCAGTGTCGCTGCAGATGCTGATCCGACCATTCCGATGCTCGAGACTAGCAGCAGCATCGAAAGCCACTGGATGGGTTGTTTTTTCATACGACTTCCTACGGGATATGTGGTTTAACTACGCTATTTCTAGCGACCAGCGTACCAACCGCCTGGCGTCGTGGTATTGGTGAGTCCCCTCCACCGCAGCTCCACCAACCAACAGCTCAGCACACATGGAATTCGTTTCTACAGGGGGTAAGACCAGGTGGCACGCAGCCCCCGGCGAATATTACGCCCCGCCCCTTATTGTGGGCGAAGCATCACGAAACGCCTTTAGGATGTCAAGGTTGCGTGTGGTGTCGCAAGCCGCTAGCTGCCGTCCCCAACATCGTTGCGGAGATCTCTGACGCTCTGATCGTTCTCTCTGGCCATGCGCTCCCAGCGGCTCTTCTTGTAGCAGATACGACGGGTGAAATGCGTGCCCACTTGAGACACGCGCTTGCATATCCTCATGTCGGGATCTGCGGTTTGGGCTTTCTCGACCTTATTTTCTTCGGGTTTCTCATCAGCAAAGGCTGCAGCTGATGCCAGCATGCACACTGCGGCGGCGGTGACCATCCAACCTCTGATATTCAAGCGAGTTGCTCCTCAAAAAACGCCAGTGTTCGCTCTTTCGCGAGGGATGAGCTTTCGGGCTCAAAGCTCGCACGGTGGTCGCAATTGAAACCGTGGTCGGCATTATAGACGTAAACCTGGATATCCGGTTGCGCGGCCTTCACCTTCTCTACGTCCGTCATCGGTATGTGCGCATCAAGCTCACCGAAATGCATGATCACAGGACACTTGGCGGTGCGTTCGGCCTCGCCGGCCACGCCGCCGCCGTAGTAGGCAGACGCCGCGGTTACGCCGCTCAATTCACAGGCCGCCAACCAGGACAGTAACCCGCCGAAACAGTAGCCGACGACCCCGACGTTGCCGTAGCGCGAGGCGTAATCGATCGCGGCCTGAACATCGGCAAGCGTATTGGGCATCTCGAGCTTCTGAAAGGCGATTTCAACACCCTTACCCATATCGGCTTCTTCGTAGCCCAGCTCGATATCGCGTTCGACCCGATCGAAGATTTGCGGCGCGACAGCCGCGTAGCCATCGGCCGCGTACCCGTCGACCACTTCTCGTATGTGCCCGTTGACCCCAAATATTTCTTGGATCACCACGACCGCGCCCTTGGCGTCACCCTCCGGCAACGCTTCGTAACCGGCGAAACCAAAGCCATCTGCCGACCTAAGCTGTACTGGTTGTCCCATTGATCGTCCTTCCTTCCTTCCTTCTATCTTGCTTGCTACTCAACGCCGCGCCAACG
>CBDTZM010000141.1:0-5658 GCA_965364915.1 uncultured Pseudomonadales bacterium
TGCGCCGCACCTGCATGGACGCTTGACGACAGCCTGTAAAACACTAAACTGCAGGTTATGAGGTGGGCACAACACCTCGCGCCGAACGTCTCTTTAGTCGAACCATCCAACCGTAACCAGCAGACCATCCGGTAGACCTTAGAGAGCAACGCGTACCTTCGTTCCGTGTATGGAAAAGATCCTCGTAAGGGTCCTCGTACCGAGAAAAACGGCGTGTCGGACTGGCACGGCCGCATTTTCTCCAAACCATTCGTAATCAAAAAAAGCACCGAATTATGGCGATGAAGCTAACAGATCTAAAACGTAAGAAGGTGGGTGATCTCATCGATATGGCCCGGGAAATGGGCCTCGACAACCTCGCCCGCTCCCGCAAGCAAGAAGTCATTGCCGCCATCGTGCGCAAACAAGCGAAGGCTGGGGAGGACATCTACGGGGAAGGCACGCTCGAAATCTTACAAGACGGTTTCGGCTTCTTGCGTTCCGCGGAGGGTTCCTACCTTGCTGGGCCTGATGACATCTACGTCTCGCCAAGTCAGATTCGGCGCTTCAACCTGAGAACCGGCGACAGCCTGGCCGGGAAGATCCGGCCCCCCAAAGACGGGGAACGCTACTTCGCGATGCTGAAGGTCGACGAGATCAACTTCAGCGAACCGAACTCTACGAAACATAAGATTCTCTTCGAGAACCTGACACCGCTGTTTCCGGACGACCGCATGGTATTGGAACGCGGCAACGGCAGTACCGAAGATCTGACCGCGCGTGTCGTCGATTTGATCGCGCCGCTGGGCCGGGGCCAACGCGCTCTGATCGTATCGCCGCCCAAGGCGGGCAAGACCTTGGTGCTTCAGAACATCGCCCAGTCGATCGCTTCCAACGTTCCGGACGCCGTGCTGATCGTGCTTTTGATCGACGAGCGCCCGGAAGAAGTCACCGAGATGTCACGCCTGGTACAAGGCGAGGTGGTGGCTTCGACCTTCGATGAACCACCATCGCGGCACGTCCAGGTAGCCGAGATGGTCATCGAAAAGGCCAAGCGCTTGGTCGAACATCAGAAAGACGTCGTCATTCTGCTCGACTCCATCACCCGTCTGGCGCGGGCCTACAACACCATCGTGCCTTCTTCCGGCAAGGTGCTGACCGGCGGCGTGGACTCCCACGCACTAGAACGCCCCAAGCGCTTCTTCGGCGCCGCACGCAACATCGAGGAAGGCGGCAGTCTCTCCATCGTCGCGACAGCCTTGGTCGACACGGGTTCGAAAATGGACGAGGTGATCTACGAAGAGTTCAAGGGCACCGGCAACCAAGAGCTGCATCTCGAGCGCAAGATCGCCGAGAAACGCGTATACCCTGCCATCAACATTCGTCGCTCTGCGACGCGGCGCGAAGAACTGCTGATGGGTGAAGAGGAGCTGGCGCGCGTGTGGATCTTGAGGAAGCTGTTGCACGACATGGACGATATTGCGGCCATCGAGTTTCTGCTCGACAAGCTCAAAGACACCAAGACCAACGATGAGTTCTTCTCGTCTATGCGCACGAGCACTCGGTAACCACAGCCAACGCCGGTTTCCAACAAGATAGCAAACGCGGTTGCCCGTCGCCCGAATTCAGAGCATCACCGAGCAGTGGGTGCAAATCATTCGGCTCGACGTCTCCTTATCCGCCGCCGGCACTTTAGAAGCCGCCGCGGGCGCTTTAGAAGCCGCCGCAGGCGCTTTTCACTTCGCTGCAGGCCAATACCTCGAGATCCAGCATCCATCGGGCGCACGCATTCCGCTTTCCATCGCCTCCGCCCCACACCAGTTGCCGCAACTCGAGCTTCACTATCGTTCCACGCCCGGCGACGCGCTGGCACCGTTACTCGATGACCTCCTAAAGGCGCGAGGAGCGCTCGATCTCAGAGGGCCGTTCGGCGACGTCAGCGTTACCGCGTATGCGGGCCCGCTCTTGCTGGTGGCGGGTGGCACCGGTATCAGCCAGGCGCTATCCATCCTCGAGCATCTAGAACACCTCGGGAGACCGACCGCACAGGCACATCCATACGCGGTAACGCTCTTGTGGTGTGCGGACAACCTCGACGCCTTCTACGCTCAGGATCGTCTAGCCGAGTTGCCCTGGCTCGACGCCAACTGCATCGCCGATGCGCGCAAAACGCAGGACAACGATGGCCTTCAATGGCTTGGCGAACACTTGACCGCGAACGCCTACAACCGAGTGTTGCTCTGTGGCGGGCCGCCCTTCGTCTATGCGGTCGTCGATCATCTCAAGGCTCAACAACTGGACGTAGCGGTCGAATCAGACGTTTTCGGTTACAGCCCCAGGGGTTGAGGTGGGTAACGGCAAATCCGGCAAGTTGACGTAGGCACGGCCGAGATACTCACCGCCACGCTCCGTCTCACCGAGCGCCGTGCACAGTCGACCGAGTTCTCCATAGACCTCCGTCGACCGCTGCAAACGCAAGCTCGCCTCCAGATACTCCCTAGCCTTGGGCCACTCGCCGTTCATCATGCTGATGCGGCCGAGCGCGAGCAGCAGCACCGGGTCGTTGGGTCGCTCCTTGAGCCAACCTTCGGCGACAACCAGTTGCTGCTGCGGGCGGTCCATCATGACTTGGCCGTAAAGACCGACCAACGCTTCTTGCCAATCCTGGTTCAAAGCATCGCGCAACACGCCCTCAGCCGCATTCGGCAGCTCGAGTTCCAACATGCGCCGAACACAGGCCTCGACCAACAGCGGATCGCGCTTGAGGTCCTTGGGTGCCGATTTCCACAAGTCTTCGACCGCATCGGTCGCCGCCAGCCGGTTGGACCACGCCAGCACTTGCATAGCGTTCAAGCTGTCGACGTCGATGAGTTTGACCTTCTTCAACTCCGGCCCGATCTCTATGAGTGCCTGCCAATCGCCCAGTTCTTCGTAGCACGTACTCAACATACGCAACACCAGCGGGTGTTTGGGAGATTCGGCACGCAACTGCAAAAGTGTCGCCAGGCATTGCTCCCACTGGGCCTTCGCCATCTGCAGCTGCGCTTGTGTCAAACCCACCGCAAACCGCGATCCCGGCGTGGTTTCATGTGCCTGCCGCAACAGGTCGTCGCGCTCTTCGGTTAGTCCGAGTTCATGGGCGGCGCGCGCGGCATTGAGGTAGTTGATGAGCGGCGTATTGGCTCGTCCGGCCGCATTCAACAACAAGCGTTTGGCCTCTGCCCACTCGGCTTCCGCCATCAATAAAAGCCCTTGCACCGTCTGCAGGCGAGCGCTTTGAGCGCGGCGCTGACGATTCCACTCACTCAAGCTGCCTTTGCCTTGGACGAGACGCGTGGTGACGAAAACCAAGAGACGTACGACGAAATACAGCCCGATCAGCAGGATAGTCGCGAACCACAGGCTGGTTTCGATCGCCTGCTGGTCGTATACCACCAACAGATAGCCCGGGTCACGTACCATGAGGGAGCCGACCAAGCCGCCAAGCACGATCGCGACGAGGAGCGTCAGCAGACCGATTCTCACGAGCTACCTCGGCGGGCCTTCAACAACTCGTTGAGAGATCCGGAAATATCCGGTACGGGCATCTCCAAGCGCACCGCACGCAGCGCCTCCAGTACTCCAATCGTCTCGATGACTTGCGGATCTTCCGTGTCCAAGTACGTCAGCACCCACGCAAGCGCCGAATCGAGGCTTGTCTCGAACACGACCTGCTGATTCTTCAACGCAGCCAGTTGTGCCTGTTCCAGCATCAGCCGCAGGTTTAATTCGAGGTAGACCGCTTCCTTTGGTGCGAGCAACGGCACAACGTTCTGATCGAGGCGCCGATACTGCAGTAAGCTTTGAAACTCCTCGCCTAAGGAGGCCCAAAATCCGCCGTCCTCGGCGGTTGCCTCGAGCGCTCGCGTGTCCGGCAACGCATACTCGGGTGCGGCCAGGGCCAGCAACTCTAGCTGCCGTTTGACCGCATCGAGCCTCAGGTACAGGCCTTGTACGTCGGTCGTTGTCATCCCCTGCAGGTTGAGTATCTCGTCGGCAAGCTCTGCTCGGACCGCATGCACCGAGAAATCATCGAGGTCCAGCAAAATCTGGTCGGCGGCCTCCAGAAGATCCAAGGCCGCACTCAAGTCCTGCTCCATCAACACCCGGTGGTTGGCCACACGCAGCAGGTATTCGACCTCCGCCAGCTTCCATTCGCGTTCCGACGGCGGGCCCTGATTAGCCAGTTCGTTCAACGTTTGAATCAACGATCTTTCGGTTGCGGCAAGGCGTTCGTCTTGCTGCCTTCTCAGCTCGGCACCGGCACGCTGTTGTTCGGTCTGCAGGGAACGGAAGTCGCTACGCAGCTGCTTTTGTTCGGTGCGTGCTGCAGCAAGCTCCAATTCGAGGCTCGGGTTGGGATTTTGTAAAACCAGCTCATAATAGAGGAAGCCGAACCCGGCCAGTCCCGCAAGGGCGAACAGCAATCCGAAAACACCGATGACGCGTCCGCCCGTCCGTTTTACGCGCACGGGGCGATCTTCGGCTGCTTCGGGTTCGGCCATGGTAACGACTGCTACTCCTCGGCTAGTTGCCGCAACACATTCAGTACTGCCTCACTGCCTGCGCCCAGGCAGTCGTGGACGTTGTTCACGCCGAGCTTGCGCGCCATCCCTGCTACCCGTCCGGAGGGCACCAACACCGGCACGTCGGCGCGACCGCCCGCCGCGAACCATACCTGCACGGCGTACTCGAATCCATCGCCACTGGACACGATGATCGCATCGATGGTCTGCGCCGCCAGCGCAATCGGTGCAGTTGCAGTGCGCTCGTAAACATCGAGCCGCTCGACCGTCGCCCCGCGGGAGGTGAGTTCGGATTGCAGCACGCAGCGTCCACCGCGGCCGCTGACGATCAGTACGGTCCGCCCCGCAACGTCGCCGAGCGCTTCAATGAGGCTCTCGGACGTCGCTTGCAGCGGGATGCGCGAGGCCACGCCAAGCTGCTCGAGTGCGGTTTGGGTTTGCGCGCCGATCGCGAACACTGTGTCGGCCCGCTGCAACGCCGAACCGCCGAAACGCACCCCGTGAACCGACAGCACCACGCCGATCTCATAGCGCATCTGCGGTACCGCAAACGGGCGTTTGACAACTGTGAGGACGGGCGCGGTCACCACCGAGTGGCCCTCGGTCTCTAGCGCTTCGGCGAGAACGCTGGCGCCGGGTTCGGAACGCGTGACCCAGATGTGCATACCGGTTAAACGGCGAGTTCGCTCAGTAAACGCTCGGCTCCTTGCGCGCGCAGCGACTCTACGACGCTCTGGCTCAAGACCAGCCCATCGGCGCCGGCGGCCTCGGCACGCAGCAGCGTAGTGCCATCCGGCGACCCGAGCACCGCGCGCAGCGACAAACCGCCGTCGTTGACCTCGGCGTAAGCACCGAGGGGCATACTGCAATCCGCCCCAAGCCCGGCACTGACCGCCCGTTCTGCCGTGACGCAGCGATGCACGTCCGCATTGTTCAGAGGACCGACCAGGCCAAGAACGCGCTCGTCGTCGACGCGACACTCGATACCCAGTGCGCCCTGGCCGGCAGCCGGTAAACTGACGGTGACGTCGAGATGCTCGCTGATACGATCCTCCAGTCCCAGACGTTGCAAGCCCGCCACGGCCAATACGATCGCGTCGAATTCGCCGTCATC
>CBDTZM010000142.1:0-5653 GCA_965364915.1 uncultured Pseudomonadales bacterium
GACGAATCGACGTTCATCGACCCGGAACTGCGGCGCGGCGATTTGCTCTTCATGAACATGCACGTGTGGCACAAAGCCGCGCCTAACGCGTCGCGGAAACACCGCGTCGGCGCGTTCAACAAATACGCGGCGGCCAGTGCCCCGCCGGCAACCGGATATTTTCGCTACGACGACGATGTCTTTGACGCTCTGTCATCCGGCGGCAAATCGATCCTTGCGGTGCACAGCAACAAACCGATCGCAACGACACGCTTAGTGCTGGTTCGCAACGCTTCTGAAGATGCTGAAGTGCTGCTCGTCAAAACCGATGAAGTGCATTTCACACTACCGGGCGGGCCTACCTACGACGAGCGCGCCATTCCGGATTGGGATTTGGGCAACATGATCGCACCGCTACAGCAGCACGTGCTCGCCCAACTCGATATCGCTACACCCTGGGTCTCTTATGTCGGCGACTACGACGAGAGCGATCATCTGTGCCGGGTTTACGGCTACGACCTGACCGGGTTGGGTTTCCCTGTGCGTTACAACGGCCGTTGGCACAAGGTCGACGAACTCGACGAGTGCGAGTGGTCACATGGCTATGAACCCGACGCCGTACGGGCGTGGTTAGCCCCGGGCGTCATACGGGGCAAGGGGCTTTCCCAAGCCCAATCCCGGGTCGACCAGTACGCTTATTAGTCGGTGCGCCGAAGCATCAGCGATACATATGGGTGCCGCCGCAAACCGTCATCGCTTGACCGGTGACATAGGCACTCGCGGACGATGCGAGAAATACGGCTATGCCCTTGAAATCCTCGGCTTCGCCGAAGCGTCGGAGCGGCGTTTGCTCGCTGATCCGCTTCGCTGCTTCCTCGTTATCCCACAGCGCGCGGGCAAACTCTGTGCGAATGAGGCCCGGACAGATGGCGTTGACGCGTACCCCTTTCGGACCCCACTCCAGCGCCAAGTTTCTAACCAGTGCTATGTCGGCCAACTTGGAGATGTTGTAGGTACCGAGTCCCTCCGATCCCGCGAAAGCACCGGTGGACGACGTGATCATGATCGAGCCGCTGCCTTTCTCGATCATATCCGGCCCAACCATCTGGCATAGCCAGTGATTGGACCGGACGTTGGAGTTCATGATCTTGTCGAAAGCCGAATCCGGAATATCCGACATGGAACCGAAGAACGGGTTGACGCCGGCGTTGCAGATCAGAATATCGATGGGCCCAAGCTGCTTGTGAGTCTCATCGACGAGATTCTCAAGCTGTTCTTTGTAGCCGATATTGCAGGCAATCGCCGTCGCACTCCCCGGTCCGCAACGCTCGTTGATCTGAGCCGCCGTCGCTTGGCACTGATCGAGCTTGCGGCTTGAGATGACCACCTTGGCGCCGTGTTCGGCCAAACCTTGAGCCATGGCTTCACCCATGCCTTTGGATGCTCCGGTCAAAAGCGCAACCTGTCCTGTGAGATCGAAGAGTTCCGTACTGACTGACATACGTAATACCGCCTTAAGCTGCCGATAGCGCCATGACAAAGATCCAGACGCTCATCGCCAAACCGACGACGAACGCCAACACCCGAAGCGGCGCGAGCCCCGCGATATAGAAAATTCCGTGAAAAACCCGAGCCGCCACCCAAATCGGTGCTGCCATCGCCCAACTACCGCTGGGATCGACGCCCGCGGCAAACGCCGCGGCGTTGGCTACCGAAAACACGATGAGAGCCTCCCAGGCATTCATCTGTGATCCCCAGGCCCGCGCACCCCTGTCGACTAACTGTTCGCCTTGCACCCTAGGTTCGTTCAGATCGATGTTGCCGAACTGTCGGTTCCGAAACGGCAGCGAAGAACCTGCCCAGACATAGGGCAAAAGCGTCCCAATCAATAAGCAAACCAACTGAATCGTCATAGCGTCCTCCTGCTAGTTCCCAACGATGTCCAACCACGGATTTAGACACAACAATCGCGCTTTAGCCAAGGACAATTGGCCGTGATAGGGTTGATTCGGGGGTATGGCAATGCGCTATTCGGGCGTTCGACTTCTCGTCATCGCAGCAGCCTGTGGGTGTTTCGCGGTTGCCGCACGCGGCATCTCCGCGGCAGAGGACTCTTGGCGCTGGGAGGATGTCGAGCGGGTCGTCGTGTTTGCCGACGTGCATGGCGCTCATACAGCACTGACGAAACTGCTCGTCGCGGCGGACGTGCTGGACGACAGCGGCCATTGGAGCGGGGCCAAGTCACACCTCGTCAGTCTTGGTGATACGCTGGACCGTGGACCCGACTCGCGCCAAGTTCTCGACCTGTTGCGCCGCTTGCAACCCGAAGCGCTAGCGGCCGGTGGGCGCGTGCATCTGGTGCTTGGCAACCATGAACTGATGAACTTGACTGGCGACCTACGTTACGTCTCCAACGCCGAGTGGCAAGCCTTCGCCGGCCCCGACGACGACCAGCGGCGCACCGACTTTTTGAAGAGCCGCACCGACTTTTTGAAGAGCCGCACCGACCTCGTAGAGTCTGATATCGCACAGTCCGAAGTACTCGCCGACACTCCGCCCGGATACTTCGGCCATAGAGCGGCATTCGCGCCAGGCGGAACCTACGGCGATTGGCTGCTCGAACAACCGGCCATGATCGTCATCAACGCCAATGCGTTCGTCCACGGTGGTCTCTCCACCGACATCATCGCCTATGGCGGCTTGGTGCTGAACCGGACCCTGGCCAACGAACTACCGCAGCTCGTCACGCTCGGCAGCGAACTCATCGTGCGCGGCGTGCTACCGCTCAACGCCGACTTTCTGCACACCGACCCGCTGCCGACGAGCCACGAGACAGCGCCCGACCCAGCCCTCGTGAAACTACGGGAACTGGCCGACAATCCCATCTACGGGGATCACGGACCGTTCTGGTACCGCGGCAATAGCCTCTGCCATCCCCTGTTGGAACAAGACGAGCTACGCAGGACGCTGGACAGCTTGGGTGTCGAGCGCGTGGTTGTCGGCCACTCACTCACGCGCTCACGCAAACCCACATCCCGTCTAGCGGGACAGGTGATGATGCTCGACACCGGCATGCTCGCCAGTCACTACCGAGGCAAAGGTTACGCGCTGATTATCGAAGGCGGCGTAGAGGCCATCGTCGATGAAGACGGCAACCGCGGTGCTGCCACGGCGAGCGGACCTCTGGTCAACCCGGCCGGGGCCTCGGACGAGTTCCTGGAAGCTATACTCGCGGCAGCCGCGCCCAAGCCGCTCGATGCAGATCGCTCGTTGTACCAACTGGATCACGCAGGTCAAAGGCTCCGGGCGCGCTTTATTCCCGGAAGGGCAAGAGCCAACGACCTCGAGGTTGCCGCATACCGCCTCGACAGGCTGTTAGGCTTGGCAATGGTGCCCGTGACGGTGACGCGGGAAGTGGAAGGAAAAACCGGCGTCTTGATACCCGAACAAAGCCACTGGATTTCCGAAACCGCGCGCACCACCACCAACCAGGTTCCATCGAGCTCGTGTCGAAGGGGTCACGCCTACTCTCTCGTCGCTGCTTTCGACAACCTGATCTACAACGTCGGCCGCACGACAGAGACGTTTTGGCACGATCCCGCAACCTGGCGCATTCGCTTGACCCATCACAATCAGGCGTTCGGTACGACAAGCGCGCTGGCGCCGCTCGACCAGCCACCCGGCTTACCCGAGGCGTTGCGCAGCAGGCTCAATGCGTTGAGCCGCGACGTGCTCGAGCGTTTCATCTCCAAACGGCAGGCGCGCGCATTGCTGCAGCGGCGCGATATGATGTTGCGCGACTGGCCGAGGCTGGAGGACATCCCATGAGAAGATCGACGAGCATCCGCGGACCCGCCTTTTTACTCACTTCGTATTACGTGTTCGTGTTGCTGCTGTTCTATTTCGTTGCGCGCTACCTGCCCGGTCTATCCGAATACCTGCCTTTCGGTGGCATCGAAGAGTTGATACGCGAGGATGCGTCCAGCTTCGAGATCGTCAGTTCGGCAGCGACCGCGCCAACTTTCGACGCCATACGGCTGGCGATCGCCACCGTTGGCACGATGCTACTGATGCCGCCGATTAGTTGGGTGTACTTCATCACGACCCGTACACGGCGCATCGACCGTTCGTTCGCCCAAACCATCATGGTTTTACCCATCGTCGTGGCCGGGATTGCCGTCATCGTACAGAACAGTTTGCCGTTGGCGTTCAGCTTGGCAGGTATCGTTGCGGCAGTACGGTTTCGATTCACCCTGAACGAGCCAGCCGACGCGCTCTACATCTTCGTCGCCATCGTCGTCGGCTTGGGCGCCGGTATCGGTGCGCTGGGCGTCGCCATGGCCACGTCCATTGCTTTTGTCTTCATCATTTTGGTGCTCTGGCGTCTCGATTATGGTGATGATCTGACAACCCCGTTTTTCTCGTTCCTTACGGGTCGGGGCCAAGACGACAATGAACTGTAGGTTGATCGTCTACATCGCCGCACTGATGCTTGGCGCCTGTGGACAACCGCAGCCTAGGGCTACCGACGATCACCCCTTTCAGTTCAGCCAGATGCACCAGTGGAAACTACCGAAGGCACTGAAAGAAATCTCCGGGCTCGCTCTGACGCAAGACGAACGACTGTTCGCCATCGAGGACGAGTCGGCGAACGTGTTCGAACTCGACTACGACCAAGGTCGCCTTATCAAGCGATTCGCCGTCAGCGATCCGGTGCTCAGAGGCGATTTCGAAGGCATCGCGGCCACACCCGATGCGCTGTACATCATCACGAGCGACGGCATGTTGATATCGTTCCAGGAAGGCGACGATGACGACTCCGTCGATTTCACTCAGCACGACACGGGTGTCGGGATGTTCTGCGAGGTGGAAGGATTGGCTTTCAACCCGCAGGATCCTTCGTTGCTCATGGCCTGCAAACAACCCTTGACGCAAGCGCTGGGCGGCCGGATCGTGGTGTTTCGTTGGTGGCTACGAGAAGAGCGATTCGATACCTTGTTTAACGTGGATGCGAAAGAGATCACCAAGCGCTTGCAAACAAAACATTTCAACCCGTCCGGCATTGCCATCGACGGCTCGACCATTGTCTTGATTGCCGCGAAACAAGCCGCGTTGGCGAAGCTGACCCAAACGGGTGAGGTCCTAGACGCATATGTGTTGCCCACTGCCGATCGGCACCGACAAGCCGAAGGTGTCGCATTGACTCGCCAGCGTCGACTCTTGTTGGCGGATGAAGGCGGTAACCGCAAGGCGCGTCTGAGTGTCTACGAGCAGTTCGACTAACAAGAAGACGCTGATCTGCGTCCACGGCGCGGGCTGGAAGCCGGCCGAACCGGCACTGCGAGATCTATGGGTGCGAGCGCTCGCAACCGGATTGCAGCGCGACCACGGCCACATCGTCAACCACCTCGCCAACGTCGATATCCGTTTCGTCTACTACGGCGATCTGGTGAATGCGACGCTGCAAGACGGCCAAGGGGAAGCCTACGACGAAGCGCTCGATATTGCCGATCGCGAGGCGGCGCTCAATCGCATCATCCAACTCGACAAAACGAAACGCTTCCGCCGCGTGCACTATGAAGAGCTTCCCGGCAAAAACTCCATCAAGGAATTCTTGGCCGACATTGGCGCGCCACTGGCGTCGCGCGTCGGGCTGGGTAGTCAATTCTGGGAA
>CBDTZM010000143.1:0-5642 GCA_965364915.1 uncultured Pseudomonadales bacterium
GCCAGAAAAAGCGTCTGCGGCGAAGCAAGAGCCAGAAGAAGCGCCCGCGGCCGCGAAAGAGAAAGAAGCGCCTGCGGCGGCTGAAGAAGCACCTGCGGCGGCTAAAGGAGCGCCTGCGGCGGCTAAAGGAGAGAGTGACTAACCCATGTCAACCTCCACGCAACTCGTCAAAGAACTGCGAGAACGCACCGGCCTCGGCATATTGGATTGTAAGCGAGCTCTCGACGCGACTGACGGCGACCTGGAATTGGCTATCGCAGAATTGCGCAAATCGAGCGCGCTGAAAGCCGCCAAGAAAGCCGGTCGAACCGCCGCCAACGGCTTGCTGGGTTTGAAAGTCGCGGATGATCGTCGACGCGCGGCGATGGTCGAAGTCAACATCGAAACCGATTTCGCAGCGAAGAACGAAAAGTTCATCGACTTCGTCGATGCAGTGGTGAATGCCGCCTACGAGACCGGTGACGACCTCGACACGCTACTCGCCGGTGGGCTGGACGCACAACGACAAGCACTCGTACAAGAAATAGGCGAGAACGTCACCGTGCGGCGCACAACTGTGCTCGAGTGTGCCGACGGTTTCATCGGCAGCTACATGCATAACGACACTCGCAAGGCGGCTCTGATCGAGATATCGACTCGGGACGACGAGCTCGGGCGCGATCTCGCGATGCATGTGACGGCTCACGACCCGACGCCGTTGGTTGTACAGTCCGCGGACTTAGATGAGGCGATGGTAGCCAAAGAGCGCGAGATATTTGCATCGCAGGCTGCCGGAAGCGGTAAACCCCCCGAGATCATCGAAAAGATAGTCGACGGTAAAGTTCGCAAGTTCTTGGCGGAGGTCAGTCTCGTGGACCAGCAATTCGTCAAGGTCAAGGGCCTCGAAATCGGCCAACTCTTGCAGGACAAGGGTAGCGAGTGTCGGCGTTTCGTACGCTACGAGGTAGGCGAGGGGATCGAGGTTGCCGCGGAAGACTTCGCGGCCGAGGTCGCGGCACAAATCAAAGCGGCTGAATAGTCCCTGTATTAATGGGCCGGCCCCGTTGACCCGCATAATCAGGGGTGAGAAGGTTGCACCCGCACGTGACTGTGCTCGCACGCGACCGTGCGCATGACGGCTGTATGACAGTAAGGGCTTGATCGATGATCGATGAAATTCAAGCGGATGCAGATGCTCGCATGGGCAAATCGATCGAAGCGCTGCACACCTCGTTTGCGCGAATTCGCACCGGGCGCGCTAACCCGAGCTTGCTCGATGGCATCGAGGTGTCGTACTACGGTACCGATACGCCGCTCAATCAGGTCGCTTCTATTACGGTCGAAGATGCTCGAACTCTCGCTGTCTCACCATGGGAAAAAAATCTCATTCCGGAAATCGAAAAAGCGATTCTCAGGAGCGATTTGGGTATCACGCCGGCCAGCAACAAAGAGCTCATTCGTGTGCCTCTACCGGCGTTGACAGAGGAGAACCGCAGAGACTTGGCGCGCACTGCCAAGCAGGAAGCGGAGGCCGCCCGAATTGCCATCCGCAACATTCGCCGCGACGCCATACACGATGTCCGTGAGTTGGCGAAAGCCAAGGAGGTCGCCGAAGACGATGAGCGGAGGGCTGAAGAGGTGATCCAATCGATAACCGATCGTCGCATCGGTGAGGTCGACAAAACCCTCGAGGGGAAAGAAGCGGACTTGATGGAAATCTAGTCGGAATGTCAGAGTTGCAGGCTAGGGCGCCGAAAACAGAATCCGGACGGATTCCGCGCCATGTCGCCATCATCATGGACGGTAATCACCGCTGGGCCAAACGCCGGCATCTGCCCGGTGCAGCCGGCCACCGTGCCGGCGCCAAAAACGTGCGCCCTGTCGCCGAAGCGTGCGCCGATCACGGGGTCGAGTGTCTTACACTTTTTGCTTTCAGCACCGAGAACTGGCAGCGCCCCAAACGCGAAGTCAATCTACTCATGGAACTCATGCGTAACGTCTTCGAAAATGATCTCGAGGAACTCAACCGGCGGGCGGTGCAGTTAAAGGTGATTGGCGATCGCACGCGTTTTCCTTCCGATCTGCAGATGCAGATGAATCGTGCGGAAGCGCTCACCAAAGACAACTCCGAGATGATCCTCAATATCGCCGCAAACTATGGTGGCCGGTGGGATATTACCGAAGCTGCCCGGCGCATGGCCCAAGCCGTGCAAGACGGAGAACTCGGTGTTGGGGAGATTAGCGAGCAAACCTTCTCGCACTATCTGTCGCTCGGCGCAGTGCCGCCCCCCGATCTGTGTATCCGCACCGGTGGCGATCATCGCATCAGCAACTTTCTACTTTGGGACTTTGCTTACACGGAACTGTATTTCACGGAAGCATACTGGCCGGAGTTCGACGAGCGTTGTCTCGTGGATGCACTTTCCACATTTGACGAGCGACAGCGGCGTTTCGGACGCCGCGAGTAGCCGCACCGTGTTACGCATTCGAGTGATCACCGCGGTGTGTATCGCACCACTGGCGGTCGCGGCAATGTACCTGTTGGCACTCGATTGGTTTGCGCTGGTGTTCTGGATTCTTGCGGCTCTTGGCGCTTACGAATGGGCAGGGCTAGCACGCTTGCCCGGAGCGCTGCAACGGGGCGCCTACGTGGGCGTCTTCGCGGTCCTCGCCTGGTTCACCTACGGACATTCGGACTGGTACGTCGCATCCCTTTGGATCGCCGTCGCGCTTTGGTCGTTTGCGATCGTCGTCATCGTGGCGTTTCCTGCCAGTGCGGCGCTGGTTCGCACGCGACTCGTCGTCGGCGTATTGGGGCTGGCAATGACCTGGTGTGCCTGGATCGGACTGGTCGTCATCCGTCAGTCGCCTGACGGTAGCCACTGGCTGCTCTGGATGTTCGTTCTGGTATGGGGCGTTGATGTGGGCGCATATTTTGCCGGCCGGCGCTTCGGCAATCACAAGCTCGCCACGGCCATCAGCCCCGCCAAGACATGGGAAGGGGTGGCTGGTGGGGCGTTACTGAGTTTGGTGGTGTGCGGTTCTGCTCTGGCGCTTGTCGGGGTGTTGGACGTGCTGTGGCTGGCCGTTATCGGCCTCATGATTGCCGTCTCTGTCTTTGGCGATCTCTTTGAAAGCCTGCTAAAACGGGCTTCCGGCGTCAAAGATTCGGGTACTCTGGTCCCGGGCCACGGGGGTGCATTGGACCGTATCGACTCGGTTTTGGCGGTATCACCGATGTTTGCTCTGGTCCTTACATACCTATAATAGACGATCGGTTAAGATGCGCTGCCCCGATGTGAGGCACATTTGATGAGCGTTTTGAGAGCTGCGTGGTCCAAGCTTGAGAAGTATTGAGTAGCAGGTGGAAGCCATAGACGTATTGATATACCCCTTGGCGTTAGTCGTCACGCTAAGTGTGCTGGTGACCATTCACGAATTGGGTCACTTTGTCATCGCCCGCTGGTCGGGGGTCAAGGTCTTACGGTTCTCCGTCGGATTTGGCCGGCCGATTTGGTCGCGCATCGACAAGTCCGGTACCGAGTTTGTCATCGCACGCATACCGGCGGGCGGATACGTGCGCATGCTCGACGATCGGGATCCCGAGCCGATTGGGGAAATTCGGTCCGGCGATACCGCCTATATGAGTGTGTCGGTTTGGTGGCGTATCGCCATTGCTCTGGGCGGACCTCTGGCTAACTTACTGCTCGCGATTGTCGTCTATTGGTGTCTGTTCGTGGCAGGCACCACCGTATATGTACCCGTCCTGGGTGAGGTGCCCGAAGACAGTCCGGCGTACACCGCGGGCTTGCCTGCGGGGCACGAAATCGTGGCCATAGACGGGACGATGACAATGGGTTGGCAGCAGATCGGCATGGGTCTGCTAGGTCGATTGGGTGACTCCGGCAGCATTACCGTAACGGCCCGGGAAATTGGTGCTTCAGCAACGAAGGAATATCTGTTGCCCATCGAAAAGTGGCATCAGGGGGTAGACGAGCCGGACCTGTTCGGTTCGTTGGGCATTCGGCCGTCGCGTCCGGCAGTTGTCGGCTCTATGTTGGAAGATGGCGCCGCCGCCGCCTCCGACTTGCAGATTGGAGACCAAATCGTCGCGGTCGACGGCGCCCCGGTCGAAGATTTCGATGCTTGGGCGCTCGCTATTCAAGCATCGCCCAACGCGTCCATCCGCTTGCAGGTGCGCCGGGATGGCTTGCACCGTTACATCGACGTCGTGCCCGGGAGCCGCGAGGCAACGGACGGCAGCGTCGTCGGTTTTCTCGGCGTCAGCCCGCCAACGCAAGAGGTGCGCTATGGCCCTTTGGCAGCCGTGCCCCGAAGCGTTACGGAGATGGTTAATACATCCTTGTTGACCTTGAAGCTGTTGAAGAAAATGGTTGTGGGCGACGTGTCGCTGAAGAACTTGGCCAGTCCGATCATGATTGCCAAGGTCGCCGGCGATTCGGCGCGCCGCGGTTGGCAATCGTTTTTCAACGTTCTGGCTCTCGTGAGTATCGCGCTCGCCGTATTGAACCTGCTGCCGATACCAATCCTCGACGGAGGGCACGTGGTTTACTGCATTATGGAGATCGTAACGGGTAGGCCGGTTTCGGAACGTGTGCAAGCCGTAGGCGCGCAAGTGGGTTTGTTTTTGCTCGGGTGTGTTTTTCTGCTGGCGATTTACAATGACATCACGAGGTTTTTCTGATTTGGCCATACAGTTTTCAAGATGGGCTCTGTTTGCTCTGCTGATGGTTGCGGGCGTCGCGCGCGCCGCAACGTTCACTATCTCAGATATCCGGCTTCAGGGTCTGCAGCGGGTATCGGCCGGTACGGTGTTCAACATCCTGCCGGTGAACGTCGGTGATGTGGTTGATGAGGTCGCGGTACGACAGCTGATTCGACTGCTGTTTGCTTCCGGATACTTCAATGACGTTCGTATGGCCCGCGACGACGACGTACTTGTGATCACGGTGCTCGAACGGCCCGCGATTGATTCGATCGAAATCGACGGTAACAAAGCGATCAAGACCGAGGCGTTGTTGGAAGGGTTGGCGCAACAAGGCTTTAGGGAAAGCGAGATATTCAAGCAGGCAACGCTAGAGCGTGTTGGTCTAGAACTCGAAAGGTCTTACGTAGCGCAAGGCCGTTACGGGGCAGCCATCGAAACCAATGTTGAGGATCTGCCGCGTAACCGCGTTGCGATCACCATCAACATCGAAGAAGGCAAGACGTCGGGCATTCGTCACATCAATATCGTCGGTGCCGGCGTGTTTCCCGAGGACGAACTTCTGGAAATCATGGAATTGCGGCATCCGTCGCTACTCTCCTTCTATCGCAACGACGACAAGTACAGCCGCGAGAAACTCGGCGGCGATCTCGAGAAGATCGAGTCCTATTACAAGGATCGTGGTTATGTCGAGTTCGACATCGAGTCCACCCAGGTCAGCATCACGCCGGACAGGCGTGAGGTGTACATCACGATGAACGTCCAGGAAGGGGACAAGTACACCGTCAAAGACGTCAACCTGATCGGCGAGTTGAACGATGTGCGTCCCGAGGTCCTAAGAAGACTCTTCCTCGTGCAATCAGGGCAGACTTTTTCGCAGGCGCGGGTGACGGCGACGGAAGACAGGGTCATTGATGCACTCGGCAATGCAGGGTAC
>CBDTZM010000144.1:0-5589 GCA_965364915.1 uncultured Pseudomonadales bacterium
GGCACTCGCGTGCCCCGGAGATATCACCGCAGACGATTATCCGGACACGTTGATCCAAACCGCCCTCGATGGCTTCGATGGTATAGACATCATCGTCAACAACGCCGGCTATATTTGGAACGGCGCGATGCACAACCACACGGATGAGCAATGGCAGGCGATGCTGGACGTACACGTCACGGCGCCTTTTCGGATCATGCGCGCGTTTGCCCCGTGGATGCGCCAACAAGCCAAACAAGAGATCGAACGCGACGGGCGCGCGCGTTGCCGCAAAGTCGTTAACGTTTCCTCGGTGTCCGGCACGATGGGGGCCGCGACACAGGTAGCCTATTCTGCAGGCAAGGCAGGGGTGGTGGGTTTGACCAAGACGCTCGCCAAAGAGTGGGGACGGTACAACGTTACCGTCAACTGCGTTGCTTTTGGCCACATTCGCACCCGGTTGACGCAACCTTACGAAGACGAGCCGCCGCGCATTGATGTCGGTGGCCGCGCCCACAAGGTCGGCCTGACAGCCGCGCAGATTCAAGCGGTTCAAGCGACAGCGGCGCTCGGGCGCAGCGGCGAGCCCGAGGACGGGGCAGGCGCGATTCTGTTGTTCTGCTTCCCGGAATCCGACTATGTCACGGGCGAAGTCCTGACCTGTGCCGGTGGCAGCTGACGGGTCATAATAAACAGACCAGCTGGTGTGTTCAGGGAGCGACACGCCGTGAACCTCGCGAGTAACGTACACGTCGATGACGTTGTAGAACGTATACGGCAGCGCCTGGCTCCGGAGGAGTCGGGGCTGGCGTGCCGCTTTGCGGAGCTGTTCTGGTCGAAGACACCCGGCGAAGATCTGATCGAGCGCAATGTCGAAGAAGACGTTGAAGCCACGATCGAAAACTGGCGCGCGTTCCACCAGTTGCCGGCCGACCAACTCGTTTTGTCGGTGCACAACCCGCGGCAATCGACGCGCACGATCGTACGCATCATCGCGCCGGACATGCCTTTCGTAGTCGACTCGGTGTTGATGGCGCTATCTCATGACGGGTTGACGATGCACTCCCTCAGCAATGCGGTTTTCTCGGCAACTCGTGACGCGCAGCGTTGTTTGGTGGCCGTCGATTTGGATCGTCATGGGCCGCTTCGAGAGCTGTTCATCTACGCCGAACTCGAGCGCATGGAGGACGATGCGTTAGACCCGCTGCGTGATCGAATCGAGGCGACCATGTTGGATATTCGGGCGTGCGTTACCGACTTCGACGCGATGAAAGCCAAAATCGTGGTCTGGTTGGATGCCCTGCGCCAACGCCCAGCCGAGGAGGACGTCACCGAGAGGATCGCGTTTCTGGAGTGGTTGTCCGATAACCACTTTACGTTTCTCGGTTATCGTGAGTTTCGTTACGTCGATGACGCTATAGAGCAAGTTGCGGAGCAGTCGCTAGGCGTGTTGCGGTTGCGCCCGTTAGTCGCAACACGCCGTTTGTCCGAGCAACCGGACGAGATACGCCGCTTCTTAGAGCGGACCGAACCGCTAGCGTTTTCGAAATCCGGCACGTTGTCTCTCGTGCACCGGCCCGCTTATCCGGACTATATCGGTTTCAAACAACTCGACGACGCAGGCAACGTGATTGGCGAGTTCGGGTTTCTCGGCCTCTATACCTCGCGTGTGTATCTCGAACACCCGAGTCAGATCCCCATGATTCGGCGCAAGGTCGAGCAGGTCATTGCTAGATCGGACCTGGATCCCGACGGATTCGATGGCAAAGTCCTCGCTCAAGTGCTCGCGACCTATCCTCGCGATGAGCTTTTTCAGATCGACGAAGACGAGCTGTTGCACAACGCTTTGGCTATCACCTACATACACGAGCGGCGCCGTACCCGCGTGTTTACGCGTTTCGACCCGTTCGGATTGTTCGTCACCTGTTTGGTGTACGTGCCGAGGAACCTATTCAACACCCATGTGCGCCTGCAAATTCAGGCGTTGTTGATCAATGCGTTCAATGCCGAACGCGCAGACTACGAACCACACTTCTCCGAATCGATTCTCGTGCGGCTGCGTTTTACGTTGCGTGTGAGACCAGGCGTGCAGACGGCGGTGGACATCCCACGCATCGAGAGCGACATCGTGGCCATCATGCGCGACTGGGTTGGCGAACTGACAGCCATCGCCGAGAAAAAATTTGGCGAGGCCGAGGGACGCAAACTCGCGCGGCGCTACGGCATGGCGTTTCCTGCAGGGTATCGAGAGGACTTCTCACCGGACAACGCCGCTGACGACATCGTGCTAATGGAGCGATTGGGGCCGGAAGCGCGATTGATCACCCGCTTCTATCCGCCCGACGATGGTGAGGAGCTGTTTCATCTCAAGATATACCACAACGGTTCGCTGCTACCGCTATCGGACGTCATGCCGCAACTCGAGAACATGGGACTTCGGGTGATGGACCAAGTCCCCTACAGTATCGAGCCGGTCGACAGCGAACTGGTCAGCTTTCACGATTTTCGCTTGAGTTATCACGAACCGTTGGACGTCGATTTCGTCAACGAACTCTTCGATACTGCGTTTGTCGACATCTGGAATGCTCGCGCAGAGAACGATCGATTCAACCAGTTGATCTTGTCCGCCAGGCTGAACTGGCGCACGGTCGCGCTTCTGCGGGCCTACGCACGCTACATCAAGCAGATTCGTTTTGGATTCAGCCTGGATTTCATTGCGGATACGCTAGCCAAACACCGGAAAGCCACAGAACTACTCGAGAGCTTGTTCGTCGAACGGTTCGACCCGAACCGCGAGGGGGGTCAGTTCGATGCGCTGAAGGATCAGTTCGAAGACTATCTGGACGGTGTTGCGTTACTCAACGAAGACCGAATATTGAGGCGATTTTGTGAGTTGTTGCAGGCGACTGTCAGAACCAATTTCTTCATTGCAGATCGTCCGGTTATAGCGCTGAAGATCAAGCCGTCCAACATCAGCCTCATGCCCGCACCTGTTCCCGATTCCGAGATTTTCGTCTGTGCACCGCATGTCGAAGGTGTACACCTGCGGGCGGGGCCCATCGCCCGAGGTGGACTGCGTTGGTCGGACCGTGTCGAGGACTATCGAACCGAGGTGCTTAGTTTGGTCAAGGCACAGACGGTGAAGAATGCCGTTATCGTGCCGACCGGTGCCAAGGGAGGTTTCGTCACCAAGGGTGTCGGCGCGGACGATGTCATGCGCTGCTACTTGGATTTTGTCGGCGGTTTGCTGGATGTGACCGACAACATCGTCGAAGGCACCGTGCAACACCCCGAAGACGTGCGCGTGCTGGATCTCGAGGACCCCTATCTCGTTGTCGCAGCAGACAAAGGTACGGCCACGTTTTCCGATGCGGCCAACGCACTGGCAAGCGCGTATCAGTTTTGGCTGGGCGACGGGTTTGCATCGGGCGGGTCCCACGGTTACGACCACAAGCAGATGGGAATCACCGCACGCGGCGCCTGGATCTCGGTGCAACGGCATTTCGCTGAGCAAGGTGTCGACGTACAGAACGATGCGATATCGGTCATCGGTATAGGCGACATGTCCGGCGACGTGTTTGGCAACGGCCTGCTGTTATCAGAGTCCGTGCAGTTGGTTGCCGCGTTCGATCATCGCCACGTTTTCATCGACCCGAACCCCGATGCGAGCGCCAGTTTTACCGAGCGTCGACGGTTGTTCGAGTTGGCTAGTTCCACTTGGGCCGACTACGACGCGACTGTGTTGTCGACCGGCGGGGGCATCTTCCCGCGCGAGGTTAAATCCGTGCCTGTCAGTGTCGAGATGCGCGAACGTTTCGGTATCGACGCTGACGCTCTGGCACCCGATGAACTGATTCACGCCTTGTTGCAGGCGCCCGTGGATCTGATCTGGAACGGCGGCATCGGCACCTACGTGAGAGCCGCGGGTGAATCCGACGACGAGGTAGGTGATCGTGTCAACGATCACCTGCGCGTCACGGCGGAACAGTTGCGCTGCCGCGTCATCGGAGAAGGCGGCAACCTCGGGCTGAGCCAGCAGGCACGTATTGTTTTTGCCGCTGCGGGCGGCAGTGTGAATACCGACTTCGTCGACAACTCGGCGGGCGTCGATTGCTCGGATCACGAGGTCAACATCAAGATTCTGCTGAATGACGTCGTGGCCCGTGGACAACTGACGACTGGGGATCGAAACCAGTTGCTCGAAGCCATGACCGGTGAGGTGACCGATCTGGTGTTGGAAAATAGCTATCACCAGGCTCGTGCGTTGAGCCTTGCCGAACGCCACGCGTTAGAGCGTCACGACGAATACCGGCGTTTGATTTGGCGCCTGGAAGCCGAACACGGTTTGAATCGCGAGCTTGAAGACCTACCGAGCGATGAAGAGTTGATTGAACGATTCACACACGGTGGTGAGTTGACGCGCCCCGAATTGGCGGTGTTGCTCGCCTACTCTAAAACCCACATCAAGCACGCCCTAGCGGAAGCCGACATCCTGGGGGACCCCCATATATTGCGCTTGCTGCGATCGGCATTTCCCGAACAACTCGCAGAAGCGTATCCGGATGCCATCGAACGGCATCGCCTACGTCCAGAGATCGTGGCCACGCAGATCGCCAACGACATCGTGCACCAGATGGGTGTGAGCTTTGTCGTGCACATGATGGAACTCGTTGGTGGCTCAGTGAACGAAATCGCCCGGGCCTATTTGGCCGCTGCGGAGTGTTTTCGGATCCGCCAACAGGCGCGCGAAATCGATGCCCAAGACGTGTCGGCCGACACCCGACTGGCTATGCATCTGGAATTGGTGCGGTTGGGCCGGCGCGCGACACGTTGGTTTTTGAGGCACCGTCGAACGTCGAGCAGTATCGATGCTGTGGTCGAGGAATTTGCCGGGACGGTCGATTCGCTGGTCTCGTTGCGAAAGTCGTTGATGGGCAAGGTCACGGCCGAAGATTGGCGGCGCAACGTAAAGACCTTGGTTAGGCAAGGGGTCGACGGCAATGTGGCCGGGCGTACGGCCAACGCGGCCGTGATGGCTGTGGCTTTGCCGATTGCAGATGCGGCCCAAGCCCATCGGCGTGACCTGCATGACATTGCCAAACACTATTCGTCGCTCGGCGAGGCACTAAAAATGGATTGGTTGACCGCACAGCTCTCGCAACTACCAACGACCAGCCACTGGCAGGCGATGGAACGCGACTCGCTTTTGGACGACGTGACCAGTCACCAAGGCATGTTGGCCGCCCGCACCTTGGACGGCGACGCGGGCGTCGATGTGTGGTTGAGCAAACACACGTCATTTCAGGACAACTGGAACAAAACGATCGAAGACGCACAGCAAACCGCGGTGCAAGATTTCTCCATGTTCGCCATGACGTGTCGCAAGTTGGCTAATCTGTGCCGGACGTTGGAGTAAAGCCGAGAGGCCGAAGGGGAACCCCACATGAGAATGTCCCAGCTCGTCTCAGCTCCCAATTGGCGCTATGCGGTCGGCGAGGTCTTCCTCATAGTCGTCGGCGTGACGATCGCGTTAGCTGGCACCTCGTGGTACGAAGGACGCCAAGAACAGCGCGACGAGTCGCTCGTTCTGCAGCAACTTCGCCAAACGCT
>CBDTZM010000145.1:0-5573 GCA_965364915.1 uncultured Pseudomonadales bacterium
TCGTGCTCGTTACGATCGGCGCCATAACGGCTGCCCTGTTTCTGCCGATACAGAGCGGCGCCACTCTCTGGCTACAGCGCCACCACATGGATCAGCGGGTCAAACCCTCGCGGCCGATGCACATCGCGCTGTGGGCGGTTTTCGTGTTCCAGTTCGTCATGGCGCTAGCCGTCATACGCTACGTCGTCCTCTAGCCTTGTCAAAATCACCAACAAGGCGCCGGAACAACGTTAGGCGAGGGCGCAGCATGAATCGGTTAGTCATCACGATCTTGTGCGGTTTCATCTTCGTGGCCGACAGGACGGCCTCTGCCGCCGACATCGGGCCTGACAACGGCGTTCTAGTGATCGTAGGCGGCGCCGCGGGACCCGACATCCTGAAGGAGTTCGTCGATCTCGCCGGTGGGCTGGACGCTCCCATCGTGGTGATTCCCACCGCCAGCGGTGCGTCCACTTACGATCGATTCCACCGCGTTGCCCGCCGGTTCCGCGAAGCATTCGGTGTTAGCGATGTCGTCGTGCTCCACACTTACGATCGTGCAGAAGCGGACTCGGCCGCCTTTGTCGAACCGATCCGCAAGGCGCGCGGTGTCTGGTTTTCGGGTGGGCGACAGTGGCGCTTGGCAGATGCCTATTTGGGTACCCGGACCCAACGCGAGTTGGAGGCTCTGCTTGCTCGTGGCGGCGTCATCGGCGGTTCTTCCGCTGGCGCAACGATTCAGGGTTCGTACCTGGCGCGCGGCGACACATCGACCAACACACTCATGATGGGTGACCACGTAGAAGGGTTCGGCTTCTTGCGCAACGTCGCCATCGACCAACATTTGCTCCGAAGAAACCGTCAATTCGACTTGATAGAGATCGTCAAAGCGCAACCCGAGCTCTTGGGCATCGGTCTCGACGAGAACACCGGCATTATCGTGACCGGCGACAGTTTCCGCGTCATCGGGGAAAGTTACGTGGCTATCTACGACCACAACCGATTGATGGCCAATGGCGGCCGCTTCTATTTTCTAGCACCGGGGGACACGTTCGACCTGACCAAGCGCCTTCCAACTCGCAGCACGCCAAATTCCGAACCGTTTTCTAGCGTCAAGTTAGAACCTTGGCCGTAATCCGCGTGCGGAAGCTGCGATCCTAGCTGCCACCGCACGCCTGGTCAGATTTCGCACAACGTTTCGCGAATTTTTCCGCACATGGTTTCAATCTCGGACCGGGTCGAGATGAACGGCGGCGCTAGTTGTATCGTGTCACCACCGCAGCGCACATAGAGCTCCTTTTCCCAACACTTGATCGTCGCCTGCAGCGGTCGCTTCCCCGGTTCTGCGGGAATACCCTCTAACTGCACGGCGGCAGCCATGCCGAAGTTACGTATGTCGGTCACATAGGGCTCGTCGCGCAGCTCGTGTACGGCGCGCTCCAAGTGGCCGGAGAGTTCCGTGGCTTTCTGCCACATGTCTTCGCGCTCGTAGACTTCGAGCGTGGCAAGCGCAGCGGCGCATGCCACGGGATGTGCAGAGTAGGTGTACCCGTGCGGAAACTCGATCTGATGGTCCAACTCTGCACCGGCCATGAAGGTATCGTAGATGGTTTTGTCCGCGACAACGGCGCCCATCGGTATCGTACCGTTGGTGAGCGCTTTGGCCAGATTCATGATGTCCGGCTTTACGTCGAACGTCTGCGCGGCGAAGGCGTTACCAGTGCGTCCGAACCCGGTGATCACCTCGTCGAACACGAGCAGGATATCGTATTTGTCGCATAGCTCGCGCAAGCGGCCGAGGTATCCCGCAGGCGGAGGTATGACTCCGGCGGAACCCGCCACCGGTTCGACGATGACCGCCGCAATGTTGGAAGCGTCGTGCAGCGCCACGATTTCCTCGAGGGCGTCGGCGAGCTCCAATCCCCCGTACTGAGGTGAGCCTTTCGAGAAGGCATTCTCTTCCAACAGCGTATGGGGCAGATGGTCCGTATCGGTCAACAACCCGAACAACTTCCGGTTAGGGCCGATACCGCCGAGGCTAGTTCCGGCAAAGTTGACCCCGTGGTAGCCCTTGGCGCGCCCGATGAGCTTGGTCTTGCTGGGTTGTCCTTTCAAGCGCCAGTATGCCCGCGCCATCTTCATCGAAGTATCGGCGGCATCGGATCCGGAGTTGACGAAGAAGGCGTAGTCGAGACCATCCGGCGTCATGCTCGTTAGACGATTGGCAAGCTCGAAGGCGAGGGGATGACCGAACTGGAAACCCGGAGCGTAGTCGAGCGTTCCAATCTGCTCGCTAACGGCTGCGACGATGTCCGGGTTGGCGTGACCCAACGGCGTGCACCAAAGTCCCGACAGCGAATCGTAGATGCGCCTGCCTTTGTCATCGGTAAAGTACGCGCCATCCGCTCCGACGATCATCCTGGGATCTTCCTTGAAATGCCGGTTGCCGGTAAACGGCATCCAGAAAGCTTCCAACGCTTGCCGATTCAATCCTTGGGCGAGTTTCCTTCCATCGAGCTTGTTAGACGACATCGATAATTCCCGTGGTTGCGGTTTTGAATCCCGAATACTTCGGTTGATCGATCGCGATCTGATTGACGACGGTCACGCGCAGGTGCTCTGCCAGGCCCGGTAAATCGAGCGCGATGCTGCCATCGCGCAGTCCATGCACCAACCGCCACCGCAGAGCATCGAGATCGGCATCGGCGTCCAGCAACGACTGCAGCCGCGCATGCTCGAGCGCTCGGCCTGCATCGCTCAGCGCCAACTCACGCAACACGATATCCAGCGAGTTGCCGGCAACTCGTGCCATGAAGTTGGTGCGTCCATCGGTTTCCGACATGACGTCGCCGCGCAGGAAGTCGCGCACGCTGATGAGCAACTCATCGGTGCGAGGCATGTCTTGCGAGCGCGTTAGATCGTTTGGCGTGACCAGTTCGACCGAACCGGGTATCAACAAGTTTACGCAGTCGACCTGGCACTCCGACGACCGGCGTCCGATCGCGGGCCGCTCCACCGTTTGATCGGGGCCCACCCGATAGTGCTCGGCCATGCCCAGACAACCAATCGCCCACCAAAACGAGCCGAACACCTCCCAAAACTTGACGCGCTCGCGATCTACCACGGTACCGGAGACGGATTCATAACCCGCAATCAAATCGTCTAGGTGCCCGAACCCACCGACCGCGAGATCGCTGCGACCGAAGCGCCACGAATTGGTACAAATCCAGCCGAGATCGCGCATCGGATCACCGATATGCGCGACTTCCCAGTCCAACACCGCGACCACGCCGTCGGGAGAGACCATGATGTTGCCGTTGCGAAAATCGTTGTGCACGAGTGCGGGGGCAACACTGTCCGGCAAATGCTCCATCAACCATCGGCCTGCATAGTCGATCATCGGTTGCGGCGTATCGAACACTCGATAGCGCTCCCAAGTCTGATCGACGTAGTCGGCGGGCGTCGTCGTGTCGAGACGCTGATCGAGGCCCGTGGCTTGGAGATCGATGGCATGTATTCGCGCCAAGATCTGACCGCATTCATTGGCAAGCTTGGGACGAATCTCGTCCAGTTGCGGGGATCTGACAATACGTGCCCCCAAGGCTTCACCATCCAGCCATTCCATGATGAAGCCATCTCCCAGACCGTCAGCGTCCTGCAATACGTAGAAAACTTCAGGTTCCGGAACGCCCGCGGCTTTCGCCGACTGCATCAGCAGGGCTTCGACGGCGAGTCCGGGATGGTTGGCAACAGCTTCCACCTTGATGCCGCCTGGCGCACGACGCATGGCCAGCAGTCGTTCACCGTCCCGCGACCGCGTCACCAACCGGTAGGTTTCCTGGCTGGCGCCGCCCGAAAGTCGCTCGGCCGAGATCAAGCCGTCACAACCCAACACGTGGCGTTTGACCACCGCATCCAGCTTGGCTTCGAATTGCGGGTCGGCCACGGTTTAGACTTTCACACCTTTCGGCGCGCGCTGTTTCATATAGCCGAACATGTAACCCGCCACGCGCCGCATCTGAATCTCTTCCGAACCTTCGGTAATCCGATAGCGGCGGTGATGTCGGTAAATGTGTTCGAACGGCTTGTGTCGCGAGTAGCCGAGACCGCCATGCACCTGCATCGCCCGGTCGGCGGCATCGCAGCAAAGTCGATTCGACCAGTAGTTGCACATCGACACCTTGTCCGACTGCGAGAAGACCCCGTGGTTGTCCATCATCCAGGCGGTCTTGTGGATCAGCGCACGCAACATTTCGCACTGGGTCTGTAGTTCCACCAGCGGAAACTGGATGGCTTGATTGGACGACAGCGGTTTGCCGAACGGTTTGCGTTGCGTCGCGTACTGCACCGATTCGTTCACGCAATACTGCGCCGCCCCTAGGCTCGAGGCGGCCTGACGGATGCGGTTTTCGTTGAAGAAGTGCTGCACGACCTGCAAACCTCTGCCTTCGCCACCAAAAATCGAACCGTGGGGCACTCGTACGTCGGTAAGAGAGATGCGCCCGTGGTCGGTGGGCATGTTGAACGTCCAGAGCATCTCTTCGAGCTTGAAGCCTTCCGCGTCGGTCGGCGTCAGGAACGCGGTAATACCCTCTCCGTCACCGGCCTTGCCGCTGGTGCGGGCCATGATCATGTCGTACTTGGCTTTGTGGATGCCGGTATTCCATGTCTTCCCCCCGTTGATCACCCATTCGTCACCGTCACGCTTGGCGGTCGTTTCCATGTGTGTTGCATCCGATCCGTGTTCCGGTTCGGTAATGCCAAAGGCAAAACCGCGCCGTCCCTCGGCCAGATCGTCGATCCACTCGGCCTTCTGTTCCTCGGTGCCATAGGCAATCATCAGCAACAACCCGACATTGTTGCCAACGATGGAGTGCTCGTTCTGCAAATCGTTGTGTAGACCGAGCCCTTTGGCCGCTAGATGTTCTCGAATGATCGCCATGCCGAGGTTGGTGCCTTCTTGGCCCCCGTACTCTTTCGGCAGCGGATACCGGTAATGTCCGGCCTTGTCGGCAAGGCGTTTAGCTTTACCCAAGAGCGCTTCCCACTCCTCGTTCGGCAGCCCACCGCGGTCCCAATCGGTACGCGCATCCTCCCGCCGGTAGTCGAAAAATCGTTCGTTGTCGTCCTGCGCCTGTAGCGGTTTGATCTCTTTGTCGATAAACGCGTCTAGTTCCTTGAGGTAGTCGAGCATGTCTGGTGCTATGTCAAAGTCCATTGGTCTTCCCGGTTGGTGTATTGGTGTTGATCAACGCCGCCAAGCGCCGATCGAAAATTGGTTCCGCTATCGTCATCGATGCCTGATGCTGGGCCGCCTCGTCGACAAGCCGTGCCACGATGTCCGGATGGGCGGCGGCAATGTCGACCTGTTCCCCGACATCGTCCCTCAAGTTGTACAACAACGGTGGGTCGTGTTGTTGCCGAGGCGTGGCATCTCGATAGGCACCTGCCGTGACGAAATGTATCTTGTAGTCGCCGCTACGAAACGCCATCAACTCGCCGGCACGATAGTAGGCCAACCGTTGGCGCGGACTCGGCTCGCCACGCGTGAGCGTTCCGGTCAGGTCCGCACCATCAATCTCACGATCTTCCGG
>CBDTZM010000146.1:0-5572 GCA_965364915.1 uncultured Pseudomonadales bacterium
GGCGATCAGCGTCGCGGGAACGAGTTGGATCGTGGGCATATTGCTGTTTTCGGGGAGTATTTACGTCCTCGCCATTGGCGGTCCGCGCTTCTTCGGCCCCATAACGCCGCTTGGCGGGTTGGCCTTGATCGTTGGCTGGCTGGCGCTACTGGTGGCCGCCGTTAGGCAAGCCTGATCGAGCGCACATTCACACGCCGGCGTGGTCGACTGACGCGGGGACAACAACGGGCCCTCGACGAACTGGCACCTGACTATCTCGTCGATCCCGAACCCGATGGGTGGTCTGAAGTGTTTGGCCGCAATGCGCCGATGGGTCTGGAGATCGGCTTCGGCATGGGCCAGGCGTTGATCGATTGGGCCGAACGCGCACCGGAACTCAACTTGGTGGGCGTGGAGATCTATCGACCGGGGATTGGATCGACGCTGCTCGGCATCGAAAGCCGGCAACTTGCCAACTTACGTATCATCGAAGGCGATGTGGAAATGTTGGTGGCTGAGAAATTTGCCGCGAACAGCCTCGCGGAGATTCGCATCTGGTTCCCCGATCCGTGGCCGAAACAGCGGCACCGCAAACGCCGCCTGGTGCAACCGGCATTCGTCGCTGCGCTCGCTGCACGCCTCGGTCCAGGCGGCCTTTTGCGACTGGCGACGGATTGGGCCGACTACGCAGATTGGATACGTAAGGTACTGGATGGCGAAGGGTGCCTTGCCGAGCAGTCGACAAGACCCGAGCGAGTGACGACCCGATTCGAAGCGCGAGGCGTGCGTCTTGGACACGAGGTTTGGGATTTCGCCTATCGGAAAAGAACGGCGCTTTAGAGGAAGTACTGCACCAGCGTGTCGAGGTGTTGTAGACCGAGAGGCGTTGCCGCGATGCGGTCACGCTCGGTCAACCCGCGATCCGTCGTGACGGCCCAGGTAGCGGCGACGCTCGACCAAGGCAGTCCCGTACGTTGTTGGAACGTTTCACGAGCGACCCCGTCGACAAGCCGTAACGCGTTCAACATGAATTCGCCGGCCAGGACGCCGGGGTCGATGGTTTGCTCGATCGTGTGGGCCGGGTCTCTCAGGTACAGTCTTGGCTGGCGGGGCTTGTGCGTACGTATCACCCGTTTGCCGGTCGTCACCTTGCCGTGAGCACCGGCACCGATACCGACGTAGTCCCCGAAGGTCCAGTAGTTGAGGTTGTGGCGGCAGCGCGCATTGTCGCGTGCATACGCAGATACCTCGTAGCGCTCAAAACCGTGTCGTGCCAGTCGTTCCCGCCCAGCCTCCTCGATGGCGGCCAGCGCATCCTCGTCGGGCAATACCGGTGGCCGTCTGGCGAATTCGGTCTTGGGTTCAATGGTCAACTGGTACCAGCTGAGGTGATTGGGGGCTAACTCGATAGCACGCTGGAGGTCGTCGAGGGCGCCGTCCGGGTCCTGGCCGGGTAAACCGTACATCAGGTCGATATTGAGATTATCGAACCCTCCCTGCTGAGCGGCCCGCACCGCTCTCGTCACGTCTTCGACACCGTGAATGCGCCCAAGTCGTTGCAGTTGCAGGGGATCGAACGATTGTGCGCCGATGGACAAGCGGTTGATGCCTGCTGCCCGATACGCGTGAAAGTCGTGGTGTTCCGTGGTTCCCGGATTGGCTTCCATCGTGACCTCTGCCCCATCGGACAGCGTCTCCCCTAGCATCCCGATCAGTCGAGCCATCGCCCCCGGGGTGAACAGGCTGGGGGTCCCGCCGCCCAGGAATACGGAGTCGACTACGCGTCCTTCCAGAACGTGCCTGGTGGCATCCAGGTCGGTGCTCAGCGCTTCGAGGTAGGCGTTCTCATCGAGATTGCCGGTCAACGGATGCGAATTGAAGTCGCAATAGGGACATTTCTTTACGCACCATGGAAAGTGCGCATAAAGACTCAGATCGGCCACTAGCAAGCCGCCAGGGCGCGGCGCAGCTGTTCGGCGAGCTTGCGCGCTGCTTGGCCGCGGTGGCTCAAGCGGTGTTTTTCTTGCGTGCTCAGTTCCGCTGACGTCTTGCCGAGAGCCTCTAGGTAGAAATGCGGATCGTAACCGAATCCGTTGCTGCCACGCGGGACGTCGATGATTTGACCGTGCCAGGCGGCGGTCGCGACCAGCGGTGCCGGATCGTCCGTGTGCTTCATGAACACCAGCGCGCAGTAGAAATAAGCGGCGCGTTGGTCGACCCCGGCGAGTTCGCTGACCAGCCTAGCGTTATTCGCTTGATCGGTTGCCCCTTCTCCGGCATAGCGAGCCGAAAACAGACCGGGCGCGCCTTGCAACGCCTCGACCACGAGACCGGAGTCGTCGGCGATGGCCGGCAGTCGTACAGCGGCACTCACGTGGCGGGCCTTCTCGATGGCGTTTTCAACGAACGTAGCCCCTGTTTCGGGCACGGACGCGACATCGAGCTGGCGTTGCGAAACGAGTTCGATGTGCAAACCACCGAAGAGCTGTTGAAGTTCGTTCAATTTCGCCGGGTTATTGCTCGCCAACACCGTGCGCACTATTCGTCCCAGTAGAGCTTTTTTTGGAACTTGAGATCGAAGGTGGCCGCCCCGGGCGGGGTAATTGCGAAACTGAAGCGGACCACTTCCTGATCCGTATGGCGAATTTCGGCGAGATAGTACACGGCGGGTCCCTCGCGCACCTCGCGAAAATCCAGTTGGCTCATTTGTCCTAGTAAATTGGTGGCATGTCCGTAAACGCTGACGGGCGCGCCGTTGCCGTCCTGATCGAGGACGGAAACGTTGACGATACCAACGTCTTTCGCGCGCGTGATGCCGTAGTTGTTGGCGATCGCCGGCGTCAGGAACGAGCTCGGGAACACCACATAGTGGATCTGCCAATCACCGAACTGCTCCATCTGCTCTGCCTGCATCGTGACGGGCAGGCCGAGGGCCAACACTGCGAGCAGTATGCGAGCCATCACTTGGCACGACCCAACCGGTAGAAGGCGGTAGTTCCGAAGAAGTTGGGCATCAAGTTGGCGAGCGGCCGGTTCAGATAATCGCCGCTGACCACGAAACGCTCGATGAGGCGCAACCGCCTGTCTTTCACCAAGCGTTCGAAGTCGCGGAATGTACAGAGGTGAATGTTGGGCGTGTCGTACCAATTGTGCGGTAGGTGTTTGGCGATCGGCATGCGGCCCAAAAGCGTCAAGTACAGACGGCAACGCCAGTGCCCGAAATTTGGGAACGTGACGATGCACTCTTCGCCGATGCGCAACATTTCGTCCAGCATGAGGTCCGGCAACTGAACCGACTGGAGGGTCTCGGTCATCACGACCATGTCGAAGCTGTCGTCCGAGAAATTGTGCAACCCTTGGTTGAGGTCCTGCTCGATGACGTTGACACCTTTGTCGATGCAAGTGGTGATGTTGTCTGGGTCGACATCCAGACCATATCCGTTGACTTGCTTGTTTGTTTGTAGATGTTCTAACAAGTCGCCTTCGCCGCAACCAAGGTCCAGCACCCTGGCGCCGGGGTTAACCAGGTCTGCGATGATCTCGAGATCAGGACGCATGACCCACCTCAGCGGCGAGGCGTTTCATGTAGGCTTGCAAGACGGCAACGTAGCGGGGGATCGGCAGCAGAAACGAATCGTGCCCGTGCTCCGATTCGATGATGGCGCTGACGACATTTTTGTGAGCAGCGACGAGTGCGTCCACAATCTCGGTGGACCGGTCCGTCGAGAATCGCCAATCTGTCGTAAAGGAGACCACCAGAAACTTAGCTTGCACGTCGGTGAAAGCGGCGACTAGATCGTCCTGAAAGGCGCCGGCAGGATCGAAAAAGTCGAGAGCCCGGGTCATCAACAGATAGGTATTGGCGTCGAATCTTTTGGAAAAGGCTTGGCCTTGGTAGCGCAAGTAGCTCTCGACTTGAAACTCTACATCACGGGCCTGGCTGACGTCCCCGGACTTGAGTGCGCGGCCGAATTTCTGGCCCATGCCGTGATCCGATAGATAGGTGACGTGACCGATCATGCGCGCCAGACCCAGCCCATGGTCAGGATTGGTGTTTTCCAGCGAGTAGTTGCCGTTCTTGTATTCCGGATCGGTGGTGATCGCTTGACGGGCGATCTCGTTGAAGGCGATGTTTTGTGCCGAGAGTTTCGCCGCACAGGCGATCAACACCCCGGCGAAGATGCGCTCCGGGTAATCGATGGCCCATTGCATAGCCTGCATGCCGCCGAGACTACCGCCGACAATGGCGGCGAAACGGTCGATGTGCAGATGATCGGCTAGCAGGGTTTGGCTTCTTACCCAGTCTTTGACGGTGACGGCGGGAAAGCCGGGGCCGAATACCTGCCCGGTCCTGGGATCGACCGAAGTGGGACCAGTGCTGCCATCGCAGCCGCCGAGGTTGTTGGGCGAGACGACGTAAAAAAGCTCGGTGTCGATGGCTTTTCCTGGGCCGATACAGGTATCCCACCATCCGGGTTTGGTGTCTTTCGGGCCGTGCAGGCCTGCGGCGTGGTGGTTGCCGGACAAAGCGTGGCAGATGAGTACCGCGTTGCTGCGCGCCGCGTTCAGGGTGCCATAGGTCTCGAACACCAGCTCAAAACCGTCGAGCGTCTCCCCACACTGCAGGGTGAAACTGTCTTCGTGGGTGAAGCGCTGGGGCGTGACCACACCCACGGAAGCGGCTTGCTCGCCGGAAGCCTGGGCCATGGCGAATCAGTACAGCCTGCTGAACAGGTCGGGCAGGATCCCGCGCAACACCTCGAGCGCCAGGATGACGAGGATCGGCGAAAAATCGAGACCGCCCATGGCGGGCAGCAGCCTGCGTGCAGGAGCGAGAATCGGTTCGGTGATTTGACGCAGAAGGCCAAGTACCGGAGGGGGGTTTGCCGGTACGAAGTAGCTCGAGATGATGACGATCAAGATGCACCAGAAGAAGATGCTGAGAAATCTGAGCAGTACGTGCAGCAATCCGCCGGCGATGGCGTAAACCACGTCCACCGGAACGCGACCGGCAAAGGCGCCTAGCGCGTACAACATGAGGCCCGCGGTGATCCAGGCTGCGATAAACGAAGCGAGATCGAGGTTGCGAAAGGGCGGAATCACGACTCTTAGAGGCTTGAGCACCAGATCGGTGACTTTGATGATGCCCTGCGATATGGGGTTGTAGAAATCCGCGCGGCACGCTTGCAGCAGAAACCGAGCCATGAATAGGAAGCCGGCGATTTCCATCAGAAAGGTTATGACAAGGGAAAGCACGTTGTTCATGTTCGTCCAAACTCGATAGCGAGTTCTCTCGCTCGTTGTGCGGCTTGTTTGAGTGCATCCACGATGTGTCGATCTGTGTGATGCCCGTCCAGCACTTCGAGTGCCTTTTCGGTCGTACCTCCTGGAGACGTCACATTGACCCTGAGGATGGCCGGTGGGGTCGACGTCTCGCGGGCCATCCGCGCAGCCCCGTAAGCCGTCTCGATCGTGAGTTCCGCGGCGACCTCGGGCTCGAGCCCGAGAGCCTCTCCAGCGCGCACCATAGCTTCCATGAGGTAGAAAAAATAGGCTGGACCACTACCGGATATTGCGGTAACCGCATCGAGGG
>CBDTZM010000147.1:0-5556 GCA_965364915.1 uncultured Pseudomonadales bacterium
GGTTACCGCCGGCGTTGGTTGCAATGTTGCCGCCGATGGTGCAGCTACCACGGCCGCCGAGATCGAGGGGATACATGAGACCGTGTTCGTCCGCCGCTTCCTGCAGCGTTTGCAATATCACGCCGCCTTCGACGATGGCAGTGCGGTCGATGGCGTTGACCTCCTGAATGGCATTCATGCGCTCGAGCGAACACGCGATATCGTCCGGACCCGTGATGGCGCTTTCCACCAACCCGGTCAACCCACCGTGGGCTACCACCGACTGACCGTGACGGTTGCAAATCTCGAGCGCCGTACTGACCTCGCCGGTCGTTCGCGGGCGCAACAATGCCTTGGCTTTGATGGTATCGGAACGCCAGATGCCGGCCGACCGGTTATGCACGTCATCGCCTGTCAACACCGAGTCTTGACCGAGTGCTTCCGTGAGTTCGGTTACTACGTCCATCGTCGTCCCCCAAGCAATTTCGAGCATACCCTCACTTGCTGGCGGTCACCAGAAACTGCGGTAGGCAGAAAAGATAGGTGCCGTTCTCGACGCCATCACGACAGTCCTGCAGTAGTCGGGCAACGCGATCCTCGGGCAGCGTGCCAAAGGCTCGAATGTAGCTCGCCATGTTGGTCAGCACGTTGAGGCCCGTACCCTCTCGATCGACGAACGCTGAGAGCTTGACGCCGACATCGGTAAAGCCAGCCCCCGCCAATAAACCCGGTGCCCGCCGACCGATGTAGGGTTCGTTGAACGCGGGCGCTGCCGCCTGGAAAAAGGCATCGACCGTCGCTTTGTTCCATGGTTCCACGACGACGAACCCCCAATCGCTATCGATGATGTGAATGCGGCCTCCAGACTTCAAGACGCGCCGGCACTCCGTTAGTACGGCAGGCAAGTCGGGTACGTACTCGAGCACGTTCTTACAGATCACTCGATCGAACGACTCATCGTCAAACGGTAGAACGTGATCTTGAACCTTGTGAAACTGCACGTTGTCGAGCGCGGCCGCGCGTTCGTTGGCATCGACGACAAACCGTGCGTTAATATCGACCCCGTCGACACTACCGCTCGCGCCCACCATGTCCGCGATCGCGATCGCAAAGAAGCCTGGGCCGCAGCCGACATCCAATACACGTTGGCCCAATTCGATCTCAGCCGGCGCCAACAGTGCACGCTGCCCTTCACGCCAAACGAACATCTGTTCGTAGCGAGCGACCCGCTCGTCCTCGATCTCGCGCCAGTGATCCGTGAAAAAGGTTTCTATGTTCATTGCGTCTTCCTCAAAGCTCGCTTTGCGGTATCGTGCGTCGGTCAAGTATCCGGGGCAACCGTGACCAGCGAACGTTTCGACAAAGCCTACTACGACCGTTTCTATCGAAATGCGCAAACGCGCGCGGTCTCTCCGGCCGCTGCCAAGCGCCAAGCAACGTTTATCGCCGCCTACCTCAAGCACCTAGAGGTTCCAATCAAGAGCATCGTCGACATCGGCTGCGGCGTCGGCACGTTGCTGCGTTCACTGCAGCGAGCATTTCCGCGCGCCCGCTGCCAAGGCGTCGAACTCAGCGATTACCTCTGCCAGCGTTACGGCTGGGTGTCCGGTTCGGCGGAGGACTACGAAGCCAGCACAGTCTACGACCTAGTGGTCTGCAACGACGTACTGCCCTATCTGGATGACCGGGCGTGCATCCAGGCGCTGGGCAACCTCGGCAAGCTGAGCCGAGGCGCGTTGTATTTGGGCGCCCTCACCCGCGAAGACCTTGCGCAATGCGATCCCGATCGCACAGACCTGAATCAACATGTTAGACCGGTGGCCTGGTATCGAGACCGACTGCACGACAAGTTCATGAACGTGGGCGGCGGAATGTTCCTCAAACGGCCCGTGGAGGTAACGGTCTGGGCGATCGATCGAATATAGGGCTATAGATCGCGCATATTGTCGTCGGGCCTGCGGTCGATGAACTTGGTATACGGATCGACGCCCACCCGCGCAGGCCGTTCCGAGACCGAAAAGGTAAACGTTTGACTACCCGTCGTGACTAAATGCTTCTCGGCGTACAAAGGTTCCGGCAGGAAGTACTCAGCGAGATCGTCGCCGGGTTCCGGGAACGCCGCGATGTCGACCAACGCCTCGAGCGGCACCTCCTTCTCCACGCCCTTACCGTCGGCCTCGAACTGCGTAGCCTCGACCGTGACCGTCACTTCAAAACCGGTCTGAGACTCCTCGACCGTCGCTTCGGCGATCTTCAGATCGTACAACATGATCTTCTCGAACAGGTCGGTAATCAGCTGCTGGTGTTCGGGGCTGGCGACCGCACGAAATTCGGCAATCAGGTCTCCGGTCGTTGGGAACGGGCTGCTCTTGAAAGCGAACTTGTCGATGAGCCGGCGCAACGCCAGATTTACCTTGTCTTCACCGATGGCATCTTGGAGTGCGTACATCACCACACTGCCTTTGCGGTAGTGGATGTATTGCTGATTCTCGACCAGCGCCAATGGCAGCTCTTCGATCAACTCACCACCCCGCGAGCGCAAGTAGTTGTCCAGCTCGTACTTCAGAAACCGGCGAATTTTCTCGGGCCCGTATTCTCTCTCCATGACCATGATCGCCGAATACTGAGCGAGGGTTTCGACGAGCACCGTCATACCCTGCATGCGCGCACCAACGACCTGATGCGCCCACCACTGATGGGCCAGCTCGTGAGCCGTGACATAGAACACGACATCGATATCGTCCTGATCGCGCAGATCGGCGATGAACCCGATCGCTTCGGAGTACGGAATCGTGTTGGGAAACGATTGAGCGAAACTAGCGTAACGCGGGAATTCCAGGATTCGGAACTGACGATATTGGTACGGCGAGAATTCTTCGGTGAAGTAGTCCAAGGATTTCTTGGTGCCGCGAATCATGTTCTCGACGTTGTAACCGTGTTGCGGATGGTAGTAGACCTCGATCGCCACGTCGTCGGAAGCTCCCGTACCGGAGTGCCACTCGTCACGAGCGACCTCGTAGCGGGCCGAGGAGAACGAAAGGAATGGCCAGATCGGCGCGTCCATCTCGTATTCGAAGTAGCGTCGCCCGTCTGCTTGCCATTCGCGTTGCAGGTAACCGGGCGCAACCGCAATCTGATCCGCGGCCGTACTAACGATGGTCCGAAAATCGGTGCGCTCCGAGACGCCAAACTGGCTCACGTCGAGCCATTCGGGATCGCCGTACTTCGGCAGCCGCTCGACAGGCGGCAAGTCGTATTCCCGACGATCGTTCGGATTGCCCAATTCGCGACCGCTGTTGTAGCCGATCTGCGGCATGATCTCGCCGTTGTTGACGAACGTGCCGTTCGCCACCACGCGGGTCGTGGATCCCGAGTTCGGAAATCCCGGGTTGGTCCACGTTAGATCCCAGGACAACGTGCGGCGCTCGCCTGGCGCAAGCGGTTCGACGAGCCGATATTGATAGTAGCCCTGCACCTCGTCGACATCGGTCAATTCCGCGCCTGGCATTTCGATCGCGTTGACCATCAAGAGCGGTGACAACGAAAGATGCAACTCGTCTATGTTCTCGGTCAGTTTGTTGAACAAGACCGCCTGGCCGCGAGACTCTAGACGCCGTTCCTCAGGATAAATGTCGACCTCGGCGCTGATGTCGAGAACCTCCGGACGCGGCATGGTCTCGAACTGTTTGTAGGCCTTCTCATAGTCCGCTTGGCGCTCTTCGCGCTCATCGCTGGTGGTGTACTCGTTCAGCACGTTCGTGTTGTAGAAGATCCAGCTCCCCACTGCACCAAACGCCAACACAGCGATCAAGCTGATTGAGGCAACACCCGCATTCCACCGCAGCTTGGCCGCGTTGAAGCGCTCGCTCCACTTGAACACGTTGCCGCGTTGAAACAACAGGTGCGCTCCCACTATCAGCAACGCACAGAAAAACGCCCAATACACGGTGAAGGCAGCCAACGGCGTAAAGTAGTGACCGAACTCGTTCATGTCCGAGTAAGGCCCGGTCGGCGGCTGGGGTAGATATAGTCGGTGTTCGAAACCGAAATTGCCAAGCACGTTCAGGCCGAGAAACAACATCAAGAACGCCAGCATGCCGACGTATTTGTTCTTGGCCAACACCTGTACGAACACGGCAACGACCGCGAATATGTAGAAACCCGCGCCTAGATTGAACAGCAGGCCCTGCAGGTACAGTCCGATTTCGAAGTTCTGATAGCCGTTGAATACCTGCATGAGCATCGATGCGATCATGGCGATCAAGAACAGCACGGTGATGATGAACCAGAGTGCTGCGATCTTTGACAGGACCAATACGCCGCCGACGTACGGCGTCGCGTCCAAAATGTCTGCCACGTCGGCCTGCCGCTCGCTATGGATTAGGTCGCCGGAATACCAGATGACCACCAGAATCAGTGTCAACGTGTAAGTACTATTGATAGCGGTCAACAGCGCGCCGGTCACGGGTAGTAGATCGGTACCGTAAAATGCGCCGGTCACGCCGAAGAATCCCGCGATCGCGTTGAACAGTCCAAGCCCCAAGATAATGTAGAACGGTATGCTCTTCAGCACTCCCCGAATATCCATTTTGAGCTGCGAAGCGAACTGCGTGAGCGTCGTTCTCAAACCGAATACCTGGCTGGCCTCAACGACCCGTACTTCGGGTTCCTGGATGGTTTTAGGTGGCTTCTTGCGCCTGAGCCGAAACCCCGGACTCAGCTTGAAGCGGTAACGCCAGGCCGTGAACAACAAGGTAACGAATGCAACGCCGATCCAAATCAGCCGATTGGTCAACAACGGGCCGGTAACATCCGGCACCGCGTAGTTGCGTTCGGCGACCGTCCAATAGCGTGTCATTTCCCCGAAAGAAATGATCCCGAAAGGTTCCAATAGCGCCGTGAGACCGATGGTTTCCTGGTCCGTATTGGCTGCCACAACGACATAGGCGACGATCAAGCTCAGCGCCGCCGCAAATGCGAACAACATCGATCTTGTCAACGCGGCGACCGCGACGAATAGCGAACAGACGATGAAGTACGTCGGCACGATGACCGTCGAAATACTGTACCAATAGGGGTCGATGCTGAAGGCGCCAATGCGCTCTTGATCGTGCCACGGCGAAAAAGTTCCGAGCAGCGTGCCTAACAAAACGCCCAACGCGAAAAAAATCGAAAACAGCACGCCTGCCGTGAAACGCCCGAACAGAAAGGCGCGCTCCGAGACACCGCTGGAAAAATATAGCTCCGCCGTCTTGGCTTCGTAGTCTCGGGTTACCGCGCTCGCGACGATAGCGACGGCGGGCAACACCCCAAACAGCCCCAGTACATACTGCGTCAATATGATGGTGAAGTTAGCGTTCAGGTTGAGGTTGGTACCCACGCCTCCGATGGAGACCGATTCCGACGCCATCGCCAAAAACGACAGCAAAAAGAACACCACCGTGAGGATGAGAAAGAGCGGCGATCGGGCTTGGTAGCGACACTCGAATTTGAAGATTTCCCAAAACATCAGTCGACCTCCACATCCATGCCATGCTGTAGAAGGGTCGCGAAATACACGTCTTCCAGGTTCGGCGC